>SKVA01000389.1 GCA_007129695.1 Spirochaetaceae bacterium
CGCGGGAGGTGCGCTCGTGTCGAACTTCGTCGTGCCGTGGGTGATGCAGCTATGAGCGACGCACGAGTCGAGTACACCGACAGGCAACCGACCGAGGCGCCGCTGTCCGTCGGCCAGGCAATCAAGTATCTCGCGATCGGTATCTACTTCGGAATAGTCCTCGTGAAGGCCGAGGTGGTCTCGTGGTTCCGTATCCAGGAGATGTTTCACTTCCAGAGCATGCATATGTTCGGGATCATCGGCCTCGCGGTCGTGGTCGGCGCGGTGAGCATCGCGCTGCTGCGCGCGACGCACGCCCGGTCGATCGAAGGGATCGACATTACACCGGAAGGCAAGGCGTTCCAGAGGATCGCGAACCCCGTCGGTGGGCTGATCTTCGGTTTCGGGTGGGCGCTCACCGGGGCGTGCCCCGGCCCGCTCTACGCGAACCTCGGCGCGGGGTACTGGCCGGTCATGATCGCGATCGCCGGCGTGATCGCGGGTGTGATCGCCTACGGAGCGCTCAAGCCGCATATCCCGCACTGAGCACGGGCGCGCGTCTTGCCGCGCGCGCCGATGTTGTATAGAGTGAGCCGTGAGTCAATCGCGCGTTCCGAGCCATAGCGAGGAGATGAGTACGATGGTGCTCACCGCGCTGCGCCAGATCATCCGTGCGCTCGACCTACGGTCGAGGCAGCTCGCAAAGACCGTCGGCCTGACGGTACCGCAACTCGTCGTGCTCCAGGCAGTCGCCGCCGTCGGCGGTATTCCGACCGGTCGAATCGCCGAGCAGATCAGTCTGAGCCAGGCGACCGTGACCAACATCGTCGACCGTCTCGAACTGCGGGGTCTGCTCGAGCGTACGCGCGGAACCGTCGACCGGCGGCAGGTCCAGCTTGCGGTCACCGACGCCGGTTCGCAGCTCCTCGCCCGCAGCCCGACGATCCTTCACGAAGACTTCCTCGACCAGTTTTACCGGATGGAGCCGTGGGAGCAGGCACAGATGCTGTCGACGCTCCAGCGGGTGTCATCGATGATGAAGGCGCAGGAGCTTTCCGACGCTCCGCTCGTCCCGGCAGACGGCCTGATCGCCGATGAAGACCTCGACCCCGATACAGTCGCCGGCACCATGGCGCACTGACCGTCAGAACGACTATCCGCGCATGACACTGCAGTCGGGGGTCGCTATACTCGCCGGGATGAAACGATCACAGACAGGCAACCGCTTCACAAGCGACGCCGGAATCCTCCAGCTCATGGACGATCTTGGCAGCGCGCTGTCGGGGAGCGACAAGAAGTACATGCTCGGGGGCGGGAACCCCGCGCTGATACCCGATGTGGCCGCGGTCTGGCGGACGCAGATGGCGCGGATGCTCGAAGACAGCGAGCGATTCGACCGTGTACTCGGCCAGTACGACACGCCGCAGGGTCGGCCTCGATTTCTCAGAGCGATCGCCGGGATGCTCAACCGCGAGTACGGATGGGACCTCTCACCCGACAACATCGCGATCACGAACGGCAGCCAGTCCGCGTTCTTCATGCTGTTCAACCTGCTCGCGGGCCCCGGCGCGGACGGAGCGCCCGATCAGACAATTCTCTTCCCGCTGATGCCCGAGTACATCGGGTACCGCGACCAGTCGATCCGTTCCGTCGACTTCACATCGTTTCTGCCCCGGATCGAGCAGATCGACGAGCACTGCCACAAGTACCACATCGACTTTGACGCGCTGACCGTGCCCGACTCCACGGCCGCGATCTGCGTCTCACGGCCGACAAACCCTTCGGGAAACGTGCTCACCGATGCCGAAGTCGCGCGCCTGGACCGACTGGCCGTCGATCACGACGTCCCGCTGATCATCGACAACGCGTACGGCACACCGTTTCCCGACATCATCTTCTCCGACGTCCAGCCGATCTGGAACAGAAACATCGTTCTGTCGATGAGCCTCAGCAAGATCGGCCTCCCATCGCTTCGGACCGGCATCCTGATCGCACGCGAAGAGATCGTACGCGCGATCGGATCGATGAACGCGATCATGTCGCTCGCGAACGGGACGGTCGGCCAGGCGATCACCGAGGAGCTGTTCGAAAGCGGTGAGATCCTCCGAATCTCGCGGGAGCTCGTTCGTCCGTTCTACCAGAGGAAGTCGGAGCATGCGCTTGCGTGGACGCACCGCGTCTTCGCCGACCGCTTTCCGTACTCGATCCATCGCAGCGAAGGGTCGCTCTTCCTGTGGATGTGGTTCCCCGGACTCCCGGGCACCACGGCTGACCTGTACGAGCGTCTGAAGGCGCGGAACGTCATCGTCGTTCCTGGTCGGTACTTCTGCTTCGGCACGCACGACCAGTGGGAACACACCGACCGGTGCATTCGCGTGAGCTACGCGATGGACAATGCCGACGTTGAGCGAGGCATCGAGCTAATCGCCGAAGAAGTCGAGCGCATCTGGAGCGCAGCATGAACGTCGTGTGCCTGGATCTGGAAGGAGTGCTGATCCCGGAAATGTGGATCGAGGTGGCCGAGCGAACGGGGATCGCAGAACTGCGCGTTACCACGCGCGACATCTCCGATTACGACAAGCTGATGCGCTACCGGATCGACATTCTGGCGCGCAACGCAATCACGATCTCCGATATCCTGGAGATCACGCGAACTGTGGAGCCGCTGCCCGGTGCCGCCGACTTCCTGATCGAACTGCGCCGTGGCTTTCAGGTCGCGATCCTGTCCGATACGTTTGTCCAGTTCGTCGATACGATCATGGCGACCCTGCGCCACCCGTTTCTGCTATGCAACCGGCTCGTTGTTGATCGGTCCGGCAGAGTCGTCGACTACGAGCTTCGCCAGCGTGACGGCAAGCGAACCGCGGTGGAGGCGTTCCAGAGCCTCAACCTTCGCGTCCAGGCGGTCGGCGACAGCTTCAACGACATCAGCATGCTCCGCGCCGCCGACGCAGGCTACCTCTTTCGCCCGAGTCAGACCGTCGTTGACGCGCATCCGGATCTGAGGCAGGCGTCGGATCACGACGAGCTTCTCACGCTGATCCGCACCGGAGCACTATCTTCGGTCGTACCGGATTCGGTATAATCAGACGTCATGGCTGAAACGTTACCAGAGCGGCCGGTCGCGCTGATCGTCGAGGACAACCAGGTGAACCGGATGGTCGCCTCACAGATGCTCAATCGCGGCGGCGTCGCAGCGATCGAAGCCGACGGCGGACCGGCGGCGATCGAAACGCTGCAGACGACATCTATCGACGTCGTACTGATGGACGTCCAGATGCCGGGCATGGACGGGCTGGAGACCGCACGCGCGATCCGTCGCGGCGAGGCCGGCGACGGCAATCGCGAAGTTCCAATCGTCGCGATGACCGCGTTCGCGACCCAACAGGATGAGGACGGCTGCTACGCCGCCGGCATGGACTACTACCTCTCAAAGCCACTCAACATGCAGCGCTTCCTGGACACCGTGCACGAAGCGATCGCGAAGTCGCGCGAATCATCGGCCCGGGCTGAGTAGACCGTATCAACCGAACTCCGTCAGTGGATCCAGACCTGTGACCGCAGCGATGCGAGCTTCGTAATCGCCTCCGGATAGCTGTCGGTCGACGTGTACGTGAAGATGCTCTCTTCGACATATTCGCCGGGCGACTGCTCAAAAACGCAGATCGGGTTACGCACAAGACTCATCAACTGATCGCCCGTGTACCCGTGCTCTGCCGCATACCGAACGAACGACAGCTCCCGGAGATCGATCGCGTCGCCCGCCGGCCGCCGCAGGTAGTCAGACGCATCGAGGAGCTGCTCGAACGGCCCCTTCGAGTAGTGAAACGCCCGACTCGCCGGCAGTCGCTCCGGCAGCGTCTTGTTCTCGATGAGTGCCTCGCGCATCTGGTCGACAAGCTTCTGGAAGTAGTCGTAGTCCACGCTGCACCGGAAGAGCATTACCGCGATGTCGGTGCTCCGGGTGTTCTTGTGGAGCAGCGCCGGGATGTCGTAGTTCACAACGAAGACGCCTGCGAGTCGTTTGATGCTCTGCCCATCGACGTGCAGCAGATCCCCTGCCGGAACCCACTGCGTGAACAGCTGATCGGGAGACTCGCCGAGCTCCTGAAGAGCCTCGAAGCTCCCGATGACGCGTGCCGCCGCGAACGGCACGCCGAAGTGGCGCTCGAACTCATCGATCATGTGGCGCGTGAAGACGCGCTTACCGTGCACCGCGAAGTAGAACTTGTGCGCGTAGTGACGCTCGACAATGTGATTATCGACGATGAACTGGCCCGGAAAGTTGGCAAGGTAGACCAGGCGTATCGACGACCGATACTGCGAACAGTTCTGTACGACCTTGAGAAGCGCACTCTCCACGAGTACGCCGTTCGTTTCCGGCCGGAGATAGACGAAGATGTCGTGGACGTCCCCTGATCCGTCGGGTCCCGGGTACGGGACCAGGATCTGCGGCGTCACGCGCGCCTGCTCACCCACACGTATAGTCTAACAGATAGTGACAGCGACGGCATCATCGGTTCGAGCGGCCGGTGTCACTATCCGGAAAGGATCGCGTTCAGGTCCAGGTCGCAACACGTCACCGGCACCGTGATACCGAAGTTCTCAAGGATCTGCGGATGGATCTCGCCGAC
>SKVA01000161.1 GCA_007129695.1 Spirochaetaceae bacterium
AACCTCGTCGTTCCGTGCATGTTCAACTCGGGAACCGTGATCGGCCACAACGGGACCACCTGTCTTGAGATTGCCGACGGGGTTATTTCGCTCGTGCACTGGTTCGATCAGACGCGAAGCCGGAAGTACCTTCGCTACGCGAACTACCCGGCCGAGCGGCTTGCCGACACCGACTACTTCCGCGTGGAGATCAAGAGCGAGAACCTCGACTATATCTTCACGCGGATCAAGCTGCTCGCCGGCCCGCGCGGCTGACACGGTGACCGCCACCGGCGGTGCGGACCGACGGCGTCGACTCGTACCATGCGAACCGTAGCCTCTGTCCAATTCCTGTGATAAAAAGTAATGTATAGTACGAGGTGCGCAGTGGATGTCGTTCGTGACCCGATACCCGGGCTGATCCGCAGAATAGCGGTTCCGTTCGGTCTCGGGATGATCTTCAACACGATGTTCAATGTCACCGACACCTTCTTTGCGGGTCAGTTGTCGACCGATGCACTCGCGGCGCTTTCACTCTCATTCCCGATGTTCTTCCTGGTGTTTGGTCCGGGCATCGGCATCCAGACCGGAGCATCCGCGCTGATCTCGAACGCGATCGGTCGCGGCGATGATGACGCTGCTACTCAGTATCAGGTCCAGGCGGTCACGCTCGGGGTGATCGTCGCGGTGGTGATCGGCGTTGCGCTGTTCGTCGGGTTGCCGGCTCTCTTTCGTCTCTACGGCGCCGATGCAGAGGTGCTCGCGGGCGGTCTGCGGTACATGCGCGTGATCGCCGGCTTTGCGGTGCCGATCGTGCTCGCTCAAGTTGTCAACGCCGGACTGGTCGCCAGCGGCGATACAAGAGCGTTTCGTAACATCCTTTTTGCGATGGCGATCGTGAATGTGGGGCTCGATCCATTGCTGATGTTCGGCCTGCGGATCGGCGGAGTTCAGGTGGTACCGATGCTGCGCGAGGCCGGGACCGCGCTCGCGACGGGGTTGCTCTACACCGTAGCCGTCGTGTATCTGGTGCTGCGCGGGCGAACCGCGGGATGCTACCGGGGGGCGACGTTGCGGAGCTTCCTGCCGGTGCGGTCACGGATGCGCGAACTGATCGAGCAGTCGGCACCCGCGACGCTCGACTTTCTGATCATGACCCTGGGTGCATTCGTGATCAACTACTTCGTCGCAGAGTACGGCCGCGATGCGATCGCCGCATATGGGGCCGGGCTGCGGATCGAGCAGATTGCGCTCCTACCAATGTTCGGGATTTCGACCGCGCTTGCGACCCTGGTCGGGCAGAACAACGGTGCAGGCAGAATCGACAGAGTCAACGAGTCATTTTCGACCGCGCTGCGCATTTCGATTGTCGTCGCGATCCTGATCATCACGCCCGTAATCGCGGCGTCCGGGGTTCTGCTGCGTCTGTTCACCGATACAGCCGAGGTTGTCCGGATCGGGCGCCGCTATCTCTACATCCAGGCCGTGACCTACTTCAGCTACACGCTGATGAGCCTGTCGGGAGCGGTGCTTCGCGGAATCAAACGTCCGGCGATGATCATGTGGGTCGGCGCGTATCGCCAGGTCGCCGCGCCACTGGTGGTGTTTCCGCTGCTCTCATCGATTCTGGGGTGGGGACTCGACGGCGTGTTCTGGGGGATCGCGATCGTCAACTGGACCGCTGCGATCTGGACATGGATCTACTCCAGGCGCCGGCTCCGCCGGATCGCCGCGGATGCGTCGGCTACTCCTCCAGGATGAAGATCTCTACCCGCCGGTTCCTCCCGCGGCCCGCTTCGGTGTCGTTTGCAGCGACCGGATCGGTGCCGCCGCGCCCTTCGATATCGATCCTGTCCGGGTGTATGCCTCGCCGGCCCAGCTCCGACGCGATGACGCGCGCCCGGTCGATCGACAGAGCGAGCTGGCTCTCAGGCAATCCGATATCAGCTGTGTGCCCGACGATGAGGTAGCGAACACCGTCCAGATCGGCAAGGGCGCGCGCAATCTCATCGATCCGACCGCGTTCCTGCGGTAGCAGAATCGCCTGATCGGGCAGGAAGCGCAGCGCGTCGATCGTCACGCGTACACCGGTCGGTGTCCGGTCGACCGTGACGTCGTCCACGGTTGTTGTTGCGATACGGTCGGTTATCCGGTCAGCGGTGCGTTGCACGGCGTCGGTCCCGAGCGACTGCACGAACAGCAGCGCGTGCCCCTGGACCGCGACGACCGATCCGTTCGCGTACCGGTACTGTTCCTGCAGCTCGTTGCGGATGAAGAGCGTCGAATTCCCATCGAGCGGAAGGAGAATCGTCAGACGATGCGAGCCGGCAAGCGACTCGATTGGACCCCAGTAGTCCACGATCGGTCCCTCATCGTCACGCTCGGGAAGCGGGTAGCGCGTCGCGAAGCCCGCTTCGATGCGGTGCACCGGGGCCCCATTGAAGGTGTCGTGGCCGATGTACCGGTATTCGACAATCACCGGAAGGCGTATCTCAGGCTCATCGGGCCTGGCACGCGCGACGTAGAACGCCTCTGTCTGCCAGCTCGATCCGCGCGCGACCGTGTACGCAGGAAGCCCGGGGATACCCTGAAGCGACGGGAATCGGCGCGGCCCGTCGCCGTCGACAGCGCCAAAGAGCGTGCGCGGGTCGATCGACAGCGTGAGATCGGACGACTCGCGCACCGATCGGGCGACCTGGTTCGCGTCCCGGCGGACCTGCTCGTACTCGAAGAAGCGTCCGACGTAGCGGTCGCTGCCGCCGCCGATCCGTGTGAAGTACCCGGTGGCCTGCCTGCTTGTGAGTCCTTCGTAGCGACCATCTACGCGGTACGACAGGTTCGAGCGTTCGCTGACGCGCACGCGCTGCGGCTCGAACACCGCCGGTGACTGTGCAATCACGGCGTGCGACGTACCTATCAGCATGACAACGAGCAGTACGCCGATCGAGAGCGGGTGGCTGCGATCGAACGCTGACAGGGATTGACTCATCGGTGCAGAGTATCCATTTTGATCGTGCAAGGCCAGCAGCAACTGGCCGGGGGGACGTATGAGAGAGGTTAATCCGGCCGTGCACGTGTCACGGCTCATCGGTGAGCGTAACTATCTTGCCGCGCAGCTCTACCTGCGCGACGCCGACGTCGACGCGGGCGAGCGCAACGAACTGCTCGGGAGCCTCGCCGGCGCATTGGTCGACGAGTTGAGCCTGACCCGCCGGGAGGATCGCGAGCGGATCGCCTACCTGCGAAGCGTGCTCGCCTGGGTGCTGCGGGAGGTTCCCGGGCTCGGTTCACTGTATCGTGAGCAGCTGCGGGTGATCAGCGGCGGCGGCGACGTGATGTCGGAGATCTCGCGAGGTGTTCAGGGGCTTCGCGACGTGCTGACCGGACGCAAGAGCGTTGCCGAGGGGTTCGCAGACACGACCGAGGAGGTGCGGCGCACACTCGAAGAGGCTGGTGAACGTCTTCGCGATGGAGAGAGTCCCGAGCAGATGAGCGAGTTTCTTACCTCAGCCGAGCGTGGGCTCAAAGACGGACTCGATCAGCTCGCCGGTTTCCTGCGCGCGCTAAACCCAGACGCACAGCCCGACAGCCGAACGCACGAAGCCGCCGACAGAGGAGCCGCCGCAGCGCGAGCCGACCGCCGCAGCGACGTCGAGGACGCGGAGGTCGCTGACGGTGAACACCCGCCGGCCGACGACGGGCCGATCAACGTGGAGCGTCGGTAGCCGAAGCGGACGTCGGAAACGGCCGGCGGGCCACCGCGCGGTACTGCAGAGAACGCGGAGCTGCGTTCGATACCGCCGAAAGAAGCCGGTAGGTCCATCCTGGAACCACAACGGTATGCCGGCGCATCGGAACCGTCCGGCCCTGGATCAGTCGCGCACGTGCCTCCCGGGCGGCCTTGAGCGATGCTGCCGCAACGTGCTCGGCGGTCAACCAGCGTACCAGTCCGGCGTCTCTCTGGTGCGAGCGATCGTCGGTGACATCGCGGTGGAAGTCGGTCTTCACGAAGCCCGGGGTCAATGCCTGCACGACGATCCCGAACGCAGCGGCTTCGACCGCCAGGCTTTCGCTCAACCGTTCGGTGAACGCCTTCGTGGCGACATAGGTCGCGGCTCCCGGTACGGCGAGCCTTCCGGCGAGCGATCCGACGTTGATGATGATCCCGCGGCGTCTCTGCCGCATGCCGCGCATCGCCGCGGCGCACAGGCGTAACGGTACCGACGCATGAACGTCGATCATCTGCACGAGCCGGTCGGTCTTTGCGTCGGCACCGACCGATCCGCCGACACCGAACCCTGCGTTGTTGCACAGGAGGTCGACGTCGTACTGGTCGATGAGGTGTTCGAACCGATTCGCGGTGGCTTCATCGGCAAGGTCACCGACCACCGTTTCGACCGTCGCTGCTCCGGCCGCGTGCAGCTCGCGAGCGCGCTCGGCGAGTAGCTCACCGCGGCGTCCACCGATTATCAGCGTCGTGCACCCGTCGGCAACGAGCGCCCGCGCGATGGCAAGGCCGATCCCGCTGGTCGCTCCGGTTATCGCGGCGGTGTGTGCGAGAGCGTCTTGTGCCATTGTTACCTTCTTGCCCGAGTGTTGTTGTAAGAGTAACCGGGAAGGTTCTT
>SKVA01000083.1 GCA_007129695.1 Spirochaetaceae bacterium
GAAAAGCTATCGGCCGGTCGTCGCAGGGCTCCTGCGACGGTGGTGCTCGCGCTGATCGGACTCGTGTCGCTGTCGGCGAGCGGTGTATCGCAGGAGGCCGGACGTTCGGGCGGTACCGTCTCCGACCTCCCGCTGTCGGCGGTCCAGCTCTTTTCGACCGGGCTCGGATACTTCCAGCACGACGGGTACGTGACCGGAGACGCCGCGGTTGAGTTGACGTTCTCCACCGACGACATCAACGACATCCTGAAGAGCATGGTGCTCCAGGACTTCGACGGCGGCAGCGTCCGCGCGTCGTATCCGTCGCAGGACCCGCTTTCGCGGATCCTGCAGAGCTTTTCGATCAACCTGGCCGACAATCCGTCGTTCGCCGAGCTCCTGTCGCGCGCGCGCGGCGAGCAGGTCAACATCGTCCTTGCCGCACCCGCCGGCGCCGGTTCTCCGGTCGACGCGTCGCGGCGGGTCTCCGGAACGCTTACCGGCGTCGAGTTCCAGCAGCGCAGCCGCGACGGCGTTTCCGAGCGCATCGCGTTCCTGACGATCCTCGCGCCGGGTGGTTTCCGGTCGGTCGCGCTGTCCGACGTCGAGTCGATTCGGTTCGCTCGTGCGAGTCTCCAGGAGGAGTTCGACGCCGCGCTCGCGGTGATCGCGGCCAACCGGCACGAGAGCCGCAAGACCGTGACGGTTCACTTTGCCGGATCCGGACGTCGGCGCGTGCGGATCGCGTACATCCGCGTGGTTCCGGTCTGGAAGACGAGCTACCGGATCGTGCTCGGCGACGATGGCACCGCGCAGATACAGGCGTGGGCGCTCGTCGAAAACACCGGTGAGACCGACTGGGCGTCGGTCGCGCTGTCGCTGGTCTCCACGCAACCGGTATCGTTCATCATGGATCTCTACACGCCGGTCTACACGAGCCGTCCTCGCGTCGCGCTCGACACCGGGCCATCGGTGGCGCCGCAGACGTACGACCGGGGGATCGCGCCGCAGGTCGCGCGCAGCGCGCCGTCACCGGTTGCCGAATCCGCCGCGGGTATCGGCCTGCGCGACGAGTTTTCCGCGCTGCCCGCCGAACCCGCGCCGATCGATCTCAGCCAGGGCGTGGCGGCCGCGGCGATCGCCGAGCCGGGTGCCGTCTACCGCATCACGAGCCCCGTATCGATTCCACGGCGGGGAGCCGCGATGATACCGATTGTGCAGACGGTTGTGCCGGTCGAACGGCTGTCGGTCTTCGACCGGAGCGTTCTATCGTCGCGAGCGCTCTCCGGAGCGCGCGTGACGAACGCGACGGGCCTGCAGCTCCCGGCCGGACCGGCCACCGTGTTCGACGGAGCGAGTTACGCCGGAGACGTGCAGTTTCCGCGCATGGTGGACGGGGAGTCGCGTCTTGTGACGTACGCGGTGGACCTGGACACGACCGTGCTCGTCCGAAGCGACGCGACGCCGCAGACGATCACCAGCATCATCGTGTCGTCGGGGGCGCTGCGGATCACGACCGAAAACCGTACCACGACCGGGTACACGCTGAACCGGATCGCGGACGGGTCGCGCGCGTACGTCGTGGTGCACCCCAGGCGCTCGGGATGGGAGATCCTGAGCGCGGTCACGCGCGACGGGACCGGAGTGCGACCGACCGAAGAGACCGAAGCCGTGCTGCGCTACCGGGTTGCTGTATCGCCCGCGCGCGACCAGACGCTTGCGATCACCGAGCGGCAGCTGCGTACGCAGGCGATCGCGCTGACGACGATCCGCGACGATCAGATCGGGTTCTACCTGTCGCACGGCGCGATCGACGAACGCACCGCGACGGTCCTGCGGAGGGTCCGCGAGCTACGGGCACGCGTCGCCGAGACCGAGACTACCAGACGCGAGATCGAACAGTCGGTCGCGTCCATTTTCCGGGAGCAGGAACGGATCAGGGCGAACCTGCAGGTCGTCGATTCGGGGACACCGCTGCACCGGCGCTACATCGACACGCTCACCGCGCAGGAGGACGAACTAGAACGGCTGTCGACGCGCCTCGCGCGCGCCCAGGCCGACGAGCGAGCCGCGCGCGACGCGCTGACCCGCTACCTTGACGGAGTGTAGTCCGGCGGCGATGATCGGTGCGATGTCCATAATGAGGGGTGTACCGCCGCTAGTGCTTCTGGTATGATCCGCGCATGTCTCTCCAGCACAGCCGCGCGGCTCGGCTGATCAGCCTTCTCATCCCCGTGTTCGCGACCTCCTGTTTTCTCTTGCCCCAGGAGGAGGAAGTGCTCGCGCCACCGCTCGCCGAGCCCCCCCAGATCGTCTACCGCACGACCGAAGTGACCAGAGCGACGCTCGAAAGCTCGATCCGGGCGTTCGGGACGTTCATTTCCGCGGGCCAGTCGGACCTCAGCTTCGATCGCCGCGGCGGCAGGCTTCGGCGGGTCTACATCGCACCCGGTGAAACGGTGGCGGCGGGGCAGCTGGTCGCGGATCTCCACTCCGACTCGCTCGAGATCGAGGTCGCGCAGGCCGAGCTCAACGTCCAGCGCGCCCAGATCGCGCTCGAACGCGCCCGCACCCAGGTCGGTGACCGCTTCGCGATCGAGTTCGCGCGTGCCGACCGCGATCTGGCGTTGCTGCGGTTGAACGAAGTCGCGGATGACCTTGCGGTCCAGCGCGACCTTGCCGTGGTGACCGGCGAGCAACGCGACGCGATCCGCGCGCTCGAACGGCGGTACGCCGAGCAGGAGATCGCCGTCCGGAAGGCTACACTGTCGCTCGAGCAGCTCCAGGAGCGGGAGACCGCGGCGTCGGTTCGGCTGGCGGAAATCGATCTGCGATCGGCGCAGATGCACTTGCAGACCCTCCTGGGTCACCTGGAGGCGACGCGGCTCTACGCTCCGATCCCCGGCGTGATCACGTGGGTCAGCCGCCAGGCGCAGGAGGGAGAGAACGTCCAGGCGTTCCAGCCGCTCATGCGGATCGCCGATCCAACGAACCTGCTGTTCCAGTACCAGGGTCGCGACGCGAACCGGTTCGAGGTCGCGATGGAGGCGGTCGTGGAGGTCGCGAACGTCGAGTACGTCGGTCGCGTCGTTCTCACCGAGCGGAGCGTTCCGTTCGACCAGCGCGAGGAGTTCCGTGAGACCGTTCACATCGCCGTGGCGGGGATCGCCGGCGACGTACGGCTCGGACAGACCGGAACCGCCCGGATGGTTCTTGCGCGTCGCGAGGACGTGCTCGTCGTTCCGGCGCGTGCGGTGCAACGGTTCTCCACGCGTCGGTTCGTCAACGTGCTCGTCGACGGCGTGCGCGTCGAACGCGACGTCGAGGTCGGATTGGAGACGCCCACCGAGGTAGAGATTGTCGGCGGGCTCGAAGAGGGCGAGCAGATCGTTCTGAGGTAGCATGGTACTTTTCGTACTCCGCAAGATGCTCGCGAACAAGTGGATGGTCGCGAGTCTGCTGATCGGCGTGATTCTCGCGGTCGCGATGGTCACGACGATCCCGATCTATAGCCACGGAATACTCACGCGGATGCTCCTGCGCGACCTCCAGATCTACCAGGAGAACTCGCGGGTCTACCCGGGTAGCGTGTCGGTGTCCGGGTACATCACCCTAAACGAGTTCGGTTCCGAGCGGCTCAACTGGATCGACGACCTGTCGTCGCTCGTCCGGAATGAGGTTCCGCGCGGGCTGCCCGTGCCGACCCTCACCGAATCCGAGCATCTCCAGCAGAACTTCCTGCGCGCCGAGCGAGTTGGAACGGAGGCGGCGTCGGTGGCGGTGTCGGTCGGCGCGATGACCGGTCTCATGGAGCGCGTCGTTCCGGTTGCCGGCAGCGTACCGGTTCCGTCGGACCCGGCGGATGACTCTCCGGTCATCGAGGCCGCGATCATCTCCCGGACCGCGGCCGAGGGCCGGGTCGTCTTCGGCGAAACGTACCAGCTCCTTGCACCGCGCACCGAGGAACCGTTCGGGTATCCGATCCGGATCGTCGGTGTGATCGAGATGGCGGACCCGACCGACCTGTTCTGGTCGTACTCGCTCCACCGGCACGGCGGGGTGCTTCTGGTGCACCCGGACGATCTTCGGCGCGTGATCGTGCACGAGAATCCCGGACGCAATCTGGAGGCGTCGTGGAACTACACCTTCGACTACCACCAACTGAGTAGCGAGCAGATCGCGCCGTTCGTGCGGTTCATCCAGCAGTACGTCGTCGCGGCGCGGTCGCTGGGTCTGACGATCCGGCTTCCGGCGCTTCGGATCATGGAGCAATACCTGGAGCGCGAACGGCAGCTGGTGATGACGCTCTGGGTGCTCCAGGCCCCGCTGCTCCTGATGCTGACGTTCTACCTGTTCATGGTGTCGCAGGTGCTCATCGACCACGAGCGCAACGAGATCGCGCTGATGAAGAGCCGCGGCGCGAACATCGGTCAGGTCTTTCAAACGTACGTGATCCTGGGGTCATTCCTGAGCGCAGCGGGTTTCATCCTGGGGCCGCTGTTGGGGCTCGCGATCTGCCGCGTGCTCGGAGCGTCGAGCGGTTTCCTGGAGTTCGTCCAGCGCCGGGCGCTGCGCGTAGTGCTGACGCCGCGCGCGACGCTCTACGCGCTGA
>SKVA01000186.1 GCA_007129695.1 Spirochaetaceae bacterium
CTCAGGTGGGCAATACCGCTCCGGTTACAGCCGGTCGTCTACGAAGCCGCACGAAACAGCTTCACGCACGAGTGGCTCGTCGCCTTCGCGCGACGCGTGCACACGACGGCGTACCGGGTCATGCGCGGTGACCGGACGCCGGTCCGGCTCACGGTATCGCTCTCGCAGTTCTACGCCGACGTCGTTTCCGGTGCGCGCGCAACGCTCCCCGACCAGCAGGCGAACCCGGTGGCCGCCGAGCTAGAACGCGCACCGGCTTCGATCGACCTCCTGGCGGAGATCGACGACCAGACGCGGACCGACGCCGAAATGTGGCTACGACGGCTCCCGTTGATTGCGACGCTCCTGCAGTACGCGTTGCCGGGAGTGCTCATCGCGCTTACGCTCGTCTTCAGGCGGCCCGGTTCGGCGATGGTCGCGTCGGGTGCCGGCGTCGCAATCGGTGGGGCGCTGATGCTCGGCCTGATCGGCTGGTACCGGTTTGCGATCGCGGGCACCATTGCTCGCGCGGTCAGGTCTGCGGTGCCGGGGCGCCCCGAGTGGGTCGAGCCTCCGGTGAGCGCGACGGTCGCGAACGCGGTCGAAAGCGGCGCCGGCTTCGCGTGGCTGCTGATCGTTCTTGGAGCATTGATCGCGCTTGCGGGCGTGCTCGTTATCCGGCGCTGGTCGGATTCGTTGGACGTCGTGCGTCGCAGTCGCCCCGGAGTTCGGTGACACGTTCGGCGTCGGAAAGGTATTGAGAGTAACCGTGCCGGTTGACGGAGGAGAGAGTATGGAACGGATAGGGTTTGGCAGCCGGATCGGCGCCTTCGTCATAGACACCGCGATCGTGTCGGTCTTGATCGCCGGACTCCTCACCGCGTACGCGGTGATCGGTGGGACGCGGCTTGCGATGGAAGCGCAACAGGCGCTCGGCGTCGACGTGTCGCTCGTGTCGCTCGGCGATGAGCGCGTGTGGCGCGAGTACGGCATGCTCGCGGAGGAGTCCGCCGAAGAGCTCGCCCGGCTTGTCGCGGAGCGGTTCACCGACGAACAGACCGAGTACATCGTGCGCACGATGGCCCGTTCGATAGAGCGGTACTTCGACCCGCGCAGAATCACGGTCGACTTTCTCCTCGCGATCGACGCCGACGTGATCGACCGGATCGTAGACGACGCGTTCGATGCGGTGATTGCCGACGGCCGGGCGGATATCGACCCCGCCGCGGTTCAGGATCTCAGGATCGCGGTGAACGCCGCGATCGCGGATTTCGCGATCAGCTCACTCACCGCGTCCGCGATCCGATTCGCGCTGATGCTCGTTCTGTTGCCGCTGCTCGCCGGGGTCGGCTACGCGCTGATCGAAGGGATCAGCGGCCGCTCGCCCGGAAAGCTCGCGATGCGCTGCGCGGTCCGCTCGGCCGCAGGCCCCCCGACGCACGCCGGAGCGTACCTCCTCCGGTTCGTCGTGAAGAACTCACCGCTTCTCCTGCTCCTGCTCGGGATCACGACGCGCGGCCCGTGGCTCTTCGCGGCGGCCGGCCTCGCGGCGGTGCTCGTCACGATCGGATCGCTGATCGCGATCTCCGACGAACGCAGAACGCTTCACGACTACGTCGCCGGTACCGCGGTCTACCGCCTCTCCGGCGGCGGGGAGTGGTAGGGTGTCCCGGCGTCCAGACACCACACGGTCCGACCCCAAGCCAAGCCCGCCAGAACCTGATAGCATGTGAGTATGAGCAGCGATGCCGATGATGCCTACGACGCCCTGGTTCAGGGCGGCTACGACGCGGATGTAGCGACCATCGTGCGCGACCAGCTGCGCGTGAAGGAGCTCGAGTCGTACGCGACTGAGATTCAGGAGCTCCTGGAGGCGAAGTCTCGGCTGGTGCGAGCGAAGGCGACGGAGCTCTTTCGCGTGCTCGCGGGTTCTACCGGGCTCAACCACGTGCTGCCCACCGCGACACCGATCGAGCATCGCGGGATTTCCGACACGCTCGACCTGGTGGTGAACGTCTCATCGACCGACCGCGGCGACAACGTACGATTCACCTGGAAGACGCACAGCATCTACGTGATCGAGACGATACCGGAGGGCTTTTCGCTCGGCGATCTGAACGTCGGTAAGCGTCGCGAGCATACCGTGGAGACGCAGATCCCCGTACTCGAAATGAGCATTCGCACGGCGGCCTCCGGACGTCGAACGCTCTTCTCCGGCCCCGCCGAGTCCGACGAGGAGACCGACGTGCGTTTCCGCCTGAACCGGAGCTGGATCGAACACAGGCCAAGCTCTTCGGACGCGGCGCTCGACAGTGACTTCGCCTCTGTGATCGACTTCCTGGACTTCCTGTCCGACCACGCGAACAATCCCGTCTACGCGGTCGTGATGACGCTCATCGGCGACGTGAGCGAGGTGCTCTCCCGCTACCTGGACGAAAAGCGCCGCTTCATCGCGGGGCTCAATCCGTAGCCCTGACAGGAACCACCCATGTCGATCCAGATCAGCCGCGAGTTCATCTTCACCGACGACCAACCGTTCGCAAGTTGCCATGCCTCTACCGTGCTGCCGCTGTCAGACGGGCGCGTGCTCGCGGCGTGGTTCGGCGGGTCGTACGAGGGCCACGGTGACGTCGCGATCTGGCTTTCGGAGCGCGCGTCGGAACGTACGGGCGCGGCTCCCGGCGGCTGGTCGGCCCCGCGGCGGGTCGCCGATCAGGACGGCCTCCCGCACTGGAACCCGGTGCTCGCCGAGGCGCCTGACGGATTTATCCATCTCTTCTACAAAGTCGGGCCGACCTGTAGCTCCTGGTGCACGCGGGTAATGGCGAGTGCCGACGGCGGTCGGAGCTGGAGCGATCCGGTCGAGCCGTCCGAGTCGGGCGGGTACCCCGTGGGCCCGGTGAAGAACAAGCCGATCGTTCTGGCCGACGGCTCCTGGGTCGCGCCGACGTCGCGTGAGACCGCGACCGCGTGGGACGCCGCGGTGACGATCAGCGCCGACAGTGGCGCGAGTTGGGAGATCGGCGGGCCGGTCCCGATCGATCGTGAGCGGTTCACCGGGAAGGGAGTGATCCAGCCGACGCTCTGGGAGTCGTCTCCGGGGCGCGTGCACATGCTTCTGCGATCCACCGCCGGGCGCGTCTACCGCAGCGACTCGGCCGACGGCGGTCGCTCGTGGTGCACGGCGTACGCGACCGGATTACCGAACAACAACAGCGGCATCGACCTAACCCGGCTGGCCGACGCCACGCTCGCGCTCTGCCTAAACCCGGTACCCGCCGACTGGGGCAAACGAACCCCGCTCGTGATCGTTTTCTCGCGCGATAACGGGGAGAGCTGGGGCGACGAACTCGTGCTGGAAGACGAAGACCCGCCCGTCGACGAGTCGAAGGTGAAGCTCGACCGCGCGCACCGCGCGAACGAGTTCAGCTACCCCGCGATCGTCGCGCACGACGGCGACCTGATCGTCACCTACACGTGGAAACGCGAGCGCATCTGCTTCCGGCGGATCGTCACCCCCGGCTGACGGTCAGCGGGCGACGGCCGAACCCGTTCGCACCTTGATGACGATCTTCTGCACCGGCGCGGGCGTGCCGGTCGGTAGCTTTGGCAGGTGCGCCTCGTGCGGGTAGAGGATCGCGAAGTCGCCGGCGCGCAGCCGCAGATCGGTCCCGGGGGCGAGCGCGTAAAACGCGACGTCGCGCTCAGCGTTGTACGGAGTGGTCTCCCGAAGCGCTTCGATGTCGACGACGCGGATGGTCTCTTCGCCCGACGCGATGTACTGGATGTCGATGTAGTCGCGGTGCGCCTCGTAGAAGCGTCCGCTTTCGCCTTCGGTCGTGATCGACTGGAACATCGCGTAGACGTCGCGGCCGTCGATCTCCACGGTGCGCTCGCGGAAGTCGCCGTGATCCTGCGCAAGAAACGCGAGCCCCGCCGCGATCCTGGACCCGAGCCCTTCGTAGAGCGATGCGTTACCGATGTTGTCGATGACCATTCCGTGCCTCCGGTTGCACAATGGAAGCACGGATCGCTCCGGGCCGCAAGCCCGTGCAGTTCGGTGCGGCGCTTGCCGCACGGATTGCAGCGGGTTACTATCCAGACATTACTGGAGTGATGATGTATGACAGCACGCGTGTTGGACGTACTCGGTCAGGATCGCGCATTCGAGCTGTTCGAGTTCCTGATCCTGTTCTTCGTCCTCGTGTCGGTGGTTTCACTAGGGGTCCTGGTTGTGTACCAGGTTCGCGCTCGACGCGCGGTCCGCGCGTCGAACCGGCGTGTAGACGCGCTGGTCCGCCACCTTGGTCGGCACGTCTTCGGAGAGGAGGGCTGGTCCGTTGTCGAACGTTCAGTGCCCGCTTCGGGTTCGACGGCCGGCTCGTCGCTGGACACTCTGCTTGCGCTTCTGGACCGCGATTCGCTGGAAGTGTGGATCGACCGGGCCGTTGAGGACGGCGATATCGACCCCGAAGAAGTCCGGTTGTTGCGTGAACGTCTGACAAGGCCCGATGAGGCGCGCCGACTGATCGCCGAGCCGTCGAGCGTAGCTGAGTGCGATCCCACCTTCGGTATGCCGGTGGCCGTGAACCAGGAGAGCTGCCAGAC
>SKVA01000168.1 GCA_007129695.1 Spirochaetaceae bacterium
ACGTCTATCTGGCCGAAGACGGCCGTCACGCGATGGAGATGATCGAGCAGGAAGAGATCGATCTGATCATCGCCGACCTGAAGATGCCCAGGATGTCGGGGGAGGAATTGCTGCGCGAGGTCGTCCAGAGCTATCCGACACTACCGATCATCATCCTGACCGGACACGGAACGATCGAGAGCGCGGTGCAGGCGATGCGCGACGGAGCGTACGATTTTCTCACGAAGCCGGTCAATCTTGATCGGCTCAGCCTGCTGGTCAAGCGGGCCCTGTCGACGCGCGAACTGAGCCTCCAGCACCGTGCGCTGCAGCAGGAGCTCGAGGAGAAACGCCAGTTCTCCAACATCGTCGGCAAGAGCGCCGAGATGAACCGGATCTTCGATGTCGTCCGGCAGGTCGCACCGACCAAGGCGTCGGTGTTGATAACCGGCGAGAGCGGGGTAGGCAAGGAGCTCATCGCCGATGCGCTGCATCAGCTGTCCAATCGGAAGGAGAGGCCGTTCATCAAGGTCCACTGCGCTGCTCTGAGCCAGAGTCTGTTGGAGAGTGAACTGTTCGGCCACGAAAAGGGCGCCTTCACCGGTGCGGTCTCTCGGAAACGCGGACGCTTCGAGCTGTCCCACTCGGGCAGTATCTTTCTCGACGAAATCGGCGAGATCGATCAGAGCGTCCAGATCAAGATCCTGCGCGTGCTGCAGGAGAAGACATTCGAGCGGGTCGGTGGCGAAGAGACGCTCGAGATCGACACGCGGATCATCAGCGCGACGAATCGGGATCTCAAGGCGGAGATCGAGTCGGGGCGCTTCCGCGAGGACCTCTTCTACCGGCTCAACGTCGTGAACATCCACATTCCACCGCTGCGGGAGCGCAAGGAAGACATCCCGCTGCTCGTGGCTGCGTTCATCAAGGAGTTCGCCGCTGAGAACGGCAAGCAGGTCGAAGGAATCGACTCGAAGGCGCGTTCGATCCTCTACAACTACCGCTGGCCCGGCAATGTGAGAGAGCTGCGCAACTGCATCGAAAGCGCCGTTGTGATGGCGAAGGGAAACGTCGTCACCACCGACGATCTTCCCCCGTCGGTCGCAGCCGACACCGAAAGCAACTACGTGCGGATCGAGCTCGGCGCGACGATGGCCGATGCCGAACGCGAGATCATCCGTGCGAACCTGGCCGCTCAGAACGGAAACAAGAGCCGAACCGCCGAGATACTCG
This sequence comes from Spirochaetaceae bacterium, assembly GCA_007129695.1. Lineage (GTDB taxonomy): Bacteria > Spirochaetota > Spirochaetia > DSM-27196 > SLST01 > SLST01. The sequence continues at coordinate 1,213 of SKVA01000168.1, forward strand.
GGATCGGACGCAAGACGTTACACCGTAAGATCGCCGAGTACCAGATGGACGCATAATCGCGCTCACGCGCAGCGTCACTCTGTGTCTACCGCTGCCCGAGGTGCTGCCGTCTGGTGATCACGCGCGTCAGGATCGCCAGAACGGTCCACGCGATCAGAATCGATGCGACTACCGTGTTCTGCGGGAGCAGGTACCACGCGACCGCAACCGTGCCCATCACGATCGTCGACCCATGCGCGACCATGAGCAGACTCCACGACTCGAGCCCAAGGTCCATCAGTTTGTGATGGATGTGCTCGCGATCCGCGCTGAACGGATGCTTGCCGCGCCGGAGGCGGCGGAATACTGCGGTGGTCATGTCGAGCGCAGGCAGCGCCAGGACGGTCAGCGCAGGCAGCAGGTTCATCGTGCGCCCCGATGCGTCTCGGGTCATCAACGGCAGCACCGCGAGCGCGAATCCGAGCACGTACGCTCCGGAATCGCCCATGAAGATCCGGGCCGGCGGTGAGTTATACAGGAGGAATCCGACGAGCGACCCGACGAGCCCGAGCGCGACGAGCGCGACGATCGACTGCCCCACGATCATTGCGATCGCCGCGAACGCAAGCGCAACGATCGCCGCAGTACCGGCAGCGAGCCCGTCAACGCCGTCGATGAAGTTGAGCGCGTTCGTGATCGCGACGATCCAGACTACGGTTACCAGGTAGGAGAACGGCCCGAGCGCGATGTCGGTCCAGACAAACGGGATCGTGATCGACTCGATCCGGTACGGTCCGAGCGTCACGACGACCGCGGCGGCGATCTGGATCATCAGCTTGAGCGCCGCGCGCAGGTTGCGAAAATCGTCGAACAGACCAAGCGCGTGCACCAGAAGGATGCCGATACCAAGCGGCCACAGCTCGCCTATGGTGCCACGCCAGATCGGTGTGAGATAATCGCCGCGCGGAGCAAACAGCGCAAGCGAGACCGCGATCGACGCTACAAAGCCGAAGAAGATGCCGACGCCGCCGATTCGCGGGGTGTCGGCTACGTGGATCTTGCGATGATTGCGCTCGTCGTACCACCTTTTACGGTGTGCGAGCGTGACGATCCCGGGGATCGCGAGTGCGGTCACGCCGAGTCCTACCATGAGCGGGACGAGCGTCGTAGCAATCGTCATGACGCTCCGTTGCCCCCGTTGGCCGCGTAGTAGTCGCGTATGCGCCTATAGCTTTCGTTGAGCTTCTGTGTCACGAGGGTCGCCGTCCGCTGCTTGTCGGGTGCCGCGTGCCGGTCGGGGTGGAACGCGACCAGCAATCGCTTGTACGCCTTCTTGACCTCGGAAAGGGGCGTGCCCGGCGGCACCTCCAGATTGCGGAAGTCGCGACGCAGCCACGTCGGAACAGGGGTCGCAGTGCGTTCGAGCACTGGCCGCTCGTCGCCGCCATCGTTGAGGTAGGCATCGAGCTCGTCCCACGCGCTCGCGAAGTCTGGGTCGTCGCTTCCCCGCGAACCGGTCGGCCCGTCACGGTCGAGTATATCCTCGATGAAGCCGCCCAGGCGGTCAAAGATATCCACTTCTCCCTCTCACGGTAGTGTATCGCACGCCGGCCGCGTTGAAAAGCTCACGCCGACGCGGGGTTGGCGGCTGGACCGAACAGGTGCGCGTGCAGCGAGCGCAGAACCGACTGCGCGTGCTCGTCTGATACGACCAGGCTCAGGTTGATGTCCGACGATCCGAGCGCGATCATGCGCACCGGACTCGGTGCGACGCAGCCGAAGACATCCGACAGGAACGCGGCATCCTGGAGCAAACCGCGTCCGACCAGACAGACGATGCTCTTCCCGTGTTCGATGGAAACCTCGCCCAGTCGTTCCAGGTCGCCGAGTAGCCGCCCGACCGGCGCATCACGGTCGACGGTCATCGAAACCGACACTTCACTCGTTGCGACCAGGTCGACCGAGACGCGATGCGCGTCGAAGACTTCGAACAGTGCGTGGAGAAACCCGAACGCGTTCAGCATGCGAGAACTGCGCACCGTGATCAGCGTGACACCGCTCTTGGACGCGATCGCCCGGACGCCGCTTGACGCGACCCCGGTATGGATCCGGGTGCCGAGCGCGTCGGGCTGCATCGTGTTCCTGACGAGTACGGGAATCCCCCGGTCTACTGCGGGGATGATCGTCGACGGGTGAACGACCTTTGCGCCGAAGTACGCGAGCTCTGCAGCCTCATCGTACGAGATAGTCGCGATGCTGACAGCTTCCGGGATCACGCGTGGGTCTGCGGTCATGATGCCGCTCACGTCGGTCCAGATCTCAACGACGTCGGCGTCGAGCGCGGCGCCGATCAGCGTGGCCGAGTAATCCGATCCGCCCCGCCCCAGAGTCGTCGTTACGCCATCTTCGGTCGAGCCGATGAATCCCTGCGTCACGACAAGGCGGCCCGGTGCCGGCGTGACGGCAGAGCGGACCAGACGGTTCGTCTCTTCGACGACCGGAGCCGCGGCGCCGAAGTTCGCGTCGGTGCGAACCATTCGACGCGCATCGACCAGCGTCGTGTCGATCCCGGTCACGGTCGCCGCGGCGGCGATGATTGCGGTCGACAGGCGTTCTCCGAACGACAGCAGCGCGTCGCGGCTGCGCGGGGAGCACTCACGGATCAGGAAGACCCCCTGCGCGAGCGACCGCAGCTCGTCGAACAGACCGTCGAGCAGCGCCGAAACGGGCGTGGTGGCCAGCGCAAGCTCCTCGGCAGCCTGCCGGTGAGAAGATTCGATCTGATCTATCCTCGCGACGGCCGCTTCCCAATCGCCGACGGTCGCCGCGGTCGCGACGTCCACGAGCGCATCGGTTGTCTTACCCATCGCGGAGCTCACCAGGACGGGCGCACGCGCGAGTGCGTTTGCAACGATCGACAGCACTCGACGGATCATCGCGGCGTTCTGAACGCTCGACCCGCCGAACTTCATGACTACCACGCTCACGCCCCCAGGTAGCCGAGCGAGTGGAACGCTTCTGCGTTGAGGATTGCGGCACCAGCGGCACCGCGAACCGTATTCTGACCCAGGATGACCATCTTGAACCCCTGTACTGGACACGGCCTGACCCGGCCGATCAGCGTCGCCATTCCGTTTTCCAGCCACACGTCGCGCGCCGGCTGCGGACGGTCGGGCTCATCGAGCACGATAAGCGGCCGGTCGGGAGCCGACGGTAGCCGGCGCTCCTGCGGCATTCCCCGGAACGCGCTGAGTTCGGCGACGATGTCCTCGACCGTCGCGGCCGACCGCAGCGAGAACGAGACCGTCTCTGTATGTCCGTCGAAAACCGGCACGCGGTTGCACTGCGCGCTCACGGTGATCGTCGCGGGCTCTACGTGATCGGCTGCAA
>SKVA01000468.1 GCA_007129695.1 Spirochaetaceae bacterium
CGAGCATCCTGTCGGGCCAGGCGCACGAAGAAAACGTGATCGCGTGGCCCGGGTTGGGCCGGGTAGCGCTTCAAGCGGTCATATCGCAGGATACGTTCCTGGTGATGGGCGTGCTCATCTATAGCTCAATACTCCTCGTGGTCGGGAACCTCATCGCGGACATCCTGCTCGCGATGGTCGATCCACGGATCAGGATAGGCTGATGTCAGATCGAGACAACACGAACGAAGGGCTCGCGGGTTCGGCTCCTGCCGGCGGCGGCATACTCCCACCGTCCGACGCTGGAACCGCGTCGTCGCCCGACGCGGCGCAGACGAGCCTGTCGGCGCGTGAGGGGATCTCGACCAAGTCGGAGCCGATGTGGTCGGTGTATACGCGGCGCTTCAGGAAGCACACGCTCGGGAAGATCGGGCTCGGTATCCTTCTGGCGCTCTACCTTGTCGCGATCTTCGCCGACTTCCTGTCGCCGTTCGACATGACGTGGACCGACAAGAGCAAGCCGTACCACCCGCCGACCCGCATCAACTGGATCTACCGCGGACCGAACGGGAGCGAGTTCCGGCCCTTCGTGTTCGAACAACGGCAGGTGAGCATCGCGCTGCGTGAGTACGGTGTCGTGCCCGAACGCGCGATGCGCGCGATCACGATCCCGGTGTCGCACACGCGTCCGCAGGAGCGCTTTGTAACCACCGCGACCACCGCCGCGGAACGACGCGACGTGCTCGTCCGCGGCGTCGCGAGCCACTACCGCCTGCCGGCCGATTCGGAGGTACTCGTGAGGCTGGCCGCGGAGATCGACCGTGTCGAGCGCGACCCCGACCCCGACGCAAGGAGCGTCTTCCGCGTCGGTACCGCGATGCTCTCCGGACGCGAGGTGCCTCAAGAGGTGATCCTTGCGAAGGGCAACAAGAACTTCTTCGGTCTGTTTTCGCGTGGCACTCCGTATCGCTTCCTGGGGCTGTTCACCGCGTACCGCCACTTCCTGACGTCGCCGACCGGCGGATTCTTTCTCCTTGGAACCGACGCGATCGGTCGCGACATCGTGAGCCGGTTGATCCACGGTTCGCGCGTATCGTTGAGCGTCGGTATCCTGGGCGCATCGATCACCTTTTTTCTGGGATTGCTGATCGGCGGTATCGCCGGGTACGCCGGCGGCGCGGTCGACAACGTTCTGATGCGGTTGTCCGAGGTTGTGATTTCAATACCGGCGCTCTACCTCCTGTTTGCGTTGCGTTCTGCGTTTCCGCCGGGGCTGGACTCGATCCAGGTCTATCTGCTGATCGTCATCATCCTGGCCGGTGTCGGATGGGCCGGGCTTGCGCGTATCATTCGCGGGCTGGTTTTGTCGATCAAGCAGGAAGACTTCGTGATGAGCGCGCGTACGGTCGGGCTCAGTAGCCTGAAGATCATCCGCAGGCACATCCTTCCGAACACGTTGTCGTTTGTGATCGTCCAGGTGACGTTGACGATCCCCGGGTATATCCTGGGTGAGAGCGCATTGAGCGTGCTTGGGCTGGGCATCACCGAGCCACAGAGCAGCTGGGGGTTGATGTTGTCGGTCGCGCGCAATTACCGCGTCGTGAACCAGTTCCCGTGGGTTCTGATCCCCGGCTTCTTCATCTTCCTCGCGATCCTCGCGTGGAACTTCTTCGGAGACGGGATCCGCGACGCGGTCGATCCGAAGAGCAAGCACTAAGGGAGTCAGATGGACAAGCTGCTTGACGTAAAGGGTCTGAAGACCCACTTCCATATGCACGGCTACACCGTCCGCGCGGTCGACGGCGTCGATTTCTCGCTGGGCGTGGGTGAGACGCTCGGCATCGTCGGTGAGTCGGGCTGCGGGAAGTCGCAGACGTCGATGTCGGTGATGCGACTCATCCCGGACCCCCCCGGGAAGATCGAGGCAGGAGAGATCCTTCTTCGTGGCCGCGATCTGTTGAAGATCTCAGAGACCGAGATGCGCAAGATTCGCGGCAACAACATCTCGATGATCTTCCAGGAGCCGATGACGAGCCTCAACCCGGTCTACTCGATCGGCTACCAGATTTCCGAAGTTCTGATGCTCCATCGCGACATGACGAAGGAGGACGCGCTCAAGGAGAGCGTCCGGCTGCTGAAGCTCGTCGGCATGTCGGATCCCGAAGAGCGTGTCTCCGAGTATCCGTTCCAGCTCTCCGGTGGACTGCGCCAGCGCGTGATGATTGCGATCGCGATGGCGTGTGAGCCCGACATCATGATCGCAGACGAGCCGACGACGGCTCTCGATGTGACTATCCAGGCGCAGATCCTGCGTCTGATGGCCGATCTCAAGGCGCGCACCGGTACGTCGATCATGTTCATCACGCACGACCTGGCGGTGATCGCAAGCTTCGCCGACCGCGTGATGGTCATGTACGCCGGGGTCGTCGTTGAGCAGGCGCCCGTTCGTGATATCTTCAAGAAGCCGCTCCACCCGTATACGCAGGGGCTGCTCGGGAGTATCCCCGTGCTCGGAGAGGTCAAGAAACGCGCCGATGGGTCGCGGCAGCTCCTGAACGCGATTCCGGGATCGCTTCCCGATCACCGAAACTTTCCCAAGGGATGTCGGTTCGCGCCGCGGTGTACAAAGGTCATGGCCCGGTGCTGGGAGGCCGAACCCGCGCTCGTCCCGATCGAAGAGGGACACCAGGTCCGCTGCTTCCTTCACAGCGACGCGGTGCAGGAGACTCCCGCGTACGCGGAGGTCAAGCGCGGTCAGCAGCGCAAGTGGCAACGCGCCGACCGTCGCGCGCAGAACGCCGGCGCTGGCGCGGACACAACCGGGGGTCGATCGTGAGCGACACGCTGATAAAAGTCACGGGGCTCAAGAAGACGTTCCCGGTCAAGGCGAGCGCGTTTTCCAGCAAGAGTTTGACGCTGCGCGCCGTCGACGGTGTCGACCTGGAGCTCAAGCGCGGAGAGACACTCGGGGTCGTCGGTGAATCGGGTTGCGGCAAGACCACCGTGGGCCGGTGCCTGCTGCGGCTCTACGAGCCCGACGCCGGTCGCGTATGGCTCGAACCCGAAGCGTCGCTCGTCAGTCAGGTGTCACAGATCGACGAGTCTGTGGCCGCGATGGCCGAAGAGCTCGGGACGCTGTCGGGTCAGCCGACGAAGACTACCGCCGACAAGGCGCGTGTGAGAACGTTGAAGCAGCAGATTGCGCGCAACAAGGCGCACGCGAACGAACTCGCGTCGACGTCGGATCTTCTGAGCATGAGCCGCGCGCGGCTGAAGGCGAACCGTCGGCGGATCCAGATGGTGTTTCAGGATCCGTGGGCGTCGCTGAACCCGCACATGGTGGTAAAGGATATCGTCGGGGAGGGACCGCTCGAGTATGGAACGCACTCGGGCCGAGAGCTCGACCGCTGGGTGCACGAGCTGCTGGAGAAGGTTGGTCTGCCGCCGCAGGCGGCTAACCGGTACCCGCACGAGTTCTCCGGGGGCCAGCGGCAGCGGATCGGAATCGCGCGCGCGCTCGCGCTGACGCCGTCGCTGATCGTCTGCGACGAACCGGTGAGCGCGCTCGACGTGTCGATCCAGGCGCAGATTCTCAACCTGTTGATATCGCTGCAGGACGACTTCGATCTGACCTTCATCTTCATCGCGCACGATCTGAGCGTCGTCCAGTACATCTCCGATCGGGTTGCGGTGATGTACCTTGGGAAGGTGGTAGAGACCGCCGATTCGGCGACGCTGTATGCGAATCCTCGTCATCCGTACACGAGGTCGCTTCTGGCCGCGGTTCCTGTTGCCGATCCCGATCACCCCAACGAGCTTCGTCCGCCCGAAGGGGACGTACCGTCGCCGGTGAACCCGCCGTCGGGTTGTACCTTCCACCCGCGGTGCCGTCACCGGATCGACATCTGCGACAAGGTGATCCCGGTGCTCGGCAAGGACCAGAACGGCCACGTCATCTCGTGCCATAATCCGCCGAACGGCTGATGTTCAGGCTCAAGTCACGGATAACCGCGGTCCGAACCGGTGAGAGTACGCTGGTCATCAGGACGAGTAACGGCCGACGGGTCCTCTTCGGTGTGACCGCGGCCTTTCTGGTGGTGGCGTTCTTCGTCGGTGTCGACTGGGAGCTTGACTTCGTCGATGGGCTACCCGCGGGGATGGTTTTCTTCTTCGGCGTCCTTGCGATCTGCACCGGGGTTGCCGGCTGGAAGAGCAGCGTTGCAATCGATTCGGCGGCGCGAACCGTCCGATTCCGCAAACAGCTTTTCGGTATCGGAGTTCAGGAGCAGGCTTTCTCTGTCGACGACGTCAGCGGAGTTGTCCTCCAGGGGATACGGTTCCTGAAGGATTCAGAGCGCCCGCAGCCAGGACTGCTCAACAACCGGATGCGCGACACGATCGCGCGCCGTAACGTCTACTACAAACTCTTTCTTGAGACGTCGCAGAAGCGACACCTTATAGAGGACTCCACCGACGCCGACGATCTGGATAGCGCCGCGCAGTCGATCGCCGCCTTCCTGAACCTGCCGGTCAAACACGAAGAGCACTGACCGGGCGCGCACTACTGGAGCTGGACCAGCGTCACCGCGAGCCACGCGCG
>SKVA01000121.1 GCA_007129695.1 Spirochaetaceae bacterium
CGGCCCAGGCATCGCTCGTTCGTTCGTCGGGACTCGCGCCCGCCTGGATTAGCGCCCGGATCACGCGGGGCTCCGCGCCGAACGCGGCGGCGAACATCAGCGCGGTCCAGTCATCTATACTGCGCGCGTCGATCGACTGACCACGGTCGATCAGCGCGTCGATAACCCGCGGATCGGTCGACCGTGCGGCGGCCATCATCAACGGCGTCCAACCGAACGCGTCGCGGCGCATCTCGTCGACCAACCGGCCGTAGTTCGCCTCTACCCAATCGGCGGTGGCGTGCCCCAATGCTCCGACGGCCGGCCGATCGGGGAAGATCGGGCCGGCGGGGCGCGCCGGCAGCGCGACTGCGATCAACACGCCGAGCGTGATCGCCGGGATCGGCCACAAAAGCCGGCGCGGGCACGCCAGCCTTCCGACGCTACGGATGAGGCAGCAGAATCGCATGGATCCTGACCCCTCGGTTCGCTGCTTCCTCGACCACTCGTTCGCGCGTGATCGTGCCGCGCGGGCGCGGATGCGGCGGCGCGTCGCCGACCAGGATCACGAGCCGCTCGTCCTGCGACCAGTTGGTCCTGGTGATCGCCATGTAGAGCCCTTCGTAGACTGCCTCCGGGATGTCGCCGCCGCCGATCGCGCGCGCGGCATTGACGTAGCGCTGGACGACTGCCAGATCGTCCTGGAGTTGAAGCGACCGCGTCAGGTACTCATCGAAGTAGTCGCGGAACAGGACGACTCCGACGCGTAGCGGCTTGTTGCGCGCTGCGTCCTCCAGGAGCATCGGAACGAGCTCGTTCTGCACGTGCGCGATGCTCCCGACCATGCTGGCCGTCGTGTCGATCACGAATACCAGATCGAGCCCGCCTTCGGGGGTCTCCTCCAGGAGCGTCCGCACCGTGCCGATCAGGTCTTCCCCATCGTCAATCCGTGTAGCGATCCCGTCGGTGGTGTCAGCGATCGCGGCGAACGCTTCGACCGCCTGCTCCAGGTGGCCGGTCTCTTCTTCGGGATCGTCGGTTGCCTGATCGGGGGAGGGTTCCGACACGGCCTCAGTGGGTGGTTCTACCGCCGGTGGCGGCGTCGGTATCGGAGTCGGCTCCGCGGGTGTAGGCTGGATCATCCTGATCACAAACGGATTGTCGGCGAACCCGCCCTCGTAGTCGGCGAAGGGGAGCTCGAACGTGCGGATGTTGATCCAGCTGTCGTCGCCGATGAAGAACTCGCCCGATCGCGTCCACGGGTATCCGTATTCGACGACGTAGGGGATGAAGATCTCGAACGCGGCGCCGAGTCCGGGCACGTTGCGTACCGTCGAGCTGATCAGAAAATAGCGGCCCTGTTCCTGCGCGTTCAGGAACTCCCCGTTGAGCTTGCGCGGCTCGTCACCGTTGACCGGGTGCCAGTCGGGGTTGCGGAGCGCGTAGTTCGCCTCGCGTCGTTCGGGGTCACGCGTCGATTCGGTGATCAGGATCGAGCCGCGACCAGGCACTGCGCGCACGAACAGCGAGTAGCCTCCCTCCCGGCTCGCGACGATCAGCGTGTCCTCGGGGTGGAGGACGAGCGGCTCGGCAGCCGCGACGACCGGCATGAGGAGCGCAATCACGACGAAGAGCGGCGTGAGCTTCATCGCTTCTATTGTCGGCACTCGTCGGCCGTCGATGAACCCCGCCGCCAGTCTACTCGCGCGACTCTATGTGTACCGTCGGTTCGACGCCGAGTTCGGCGCGCAGCAGCGACTCGAGTTCGGTCACCGACTGGTGCGCCGAGCGGACGGTCACGTCACCGGGGACCCGGACGTGGCACGTGAGCTCGACGTGATCGCCGTAGCGGTGAACGTGGACGTGGTGGAGATCCTGCATGCACGGATCGACCCGGTCTGCGAGGTCGCGGATCCGCGCAAGCATGCCCGCCGTCGGCTTTTCGCCCAGGAGCGGGCGAGCGGCTTCACCGATCACCTTCACCGCTTCGCGGACCAGAAAGAGCGCGACCACGATCCCGAGCGCCGAGTCGAGCCACCAGAACCGTGATCCGATCACGATGCCGATGATCACCAGCACCGACGTGATCGCGTCGCTGCGATGGTGCCAGCCATCGGCACGCATCGCGGGCGACTTCGTCCGACGCGCGACCAGAAACGACCCCTGCGCCAGGAGCTCCTTCACGACGACCGACACCGACGTCACGACGAGCGCGAGTGTGCCGTACTGAACCGGCTCGCTGCCACGCAGATGCGTCAACGCCTCGATGATGATGTTGAACGCGACCGAACCGAGCAGTGCTCCTATCAGTACCGCGGAGATCAACTCGGCACGGCCGTGTCCGAACGGGTGCGACTCGTCGGCCGGGCGCCGGGCGGTTCGTGCTCCGGCGATCGCGACGATCGACGATAGCGAGTCGGAGAACGTGTGCCACGCGTCCGCGACAATCGCAACAGACCCGACCGTCGCCCCGACCCAGAACTTCAGACCGAAGAGGATCGTGTTTGCGACGACCGACACCCAACCCATCGTCGCGATCGTACGTGTCCGGCTAGTAGCCATCGACCCTCCAGTCGTATTGGTCTCCCAAAGAATCGACTACCGGCCACCAAACGTCAACCCGATTCCCCCTGGCCGCGGTCATCGGGTAGACTCGATCGGCGGAGGACCAATGGCAAGGCGACCCCACATCGTGATCTTCAACCCCGACCAGTTTCGCGCCGACGCGCTCGGCCACCTGGGTAACCCGGCGGCGCGCACGCCGGTGCTCGACTCGCTCGTGGAGAGCGATGCGGTCAGCTTCGACTCGGCCTTTTGCCAGAATCCGGTCTGCACGCCGAGCCGTTGCAGCTTCATGACCGGATGGTACCCGCACGTGCTCGGCCACCGGACGATGTACCACATGCTCCACGCCGAGCGGGAACAGCCGAATCTCCTGTCTCGTCTCAAGGAGAACGGCTACTTCGTCTGGTGGGGAGGGAAGAACGATCTGCTCCCTGGTCAGGACGGACACGCGACCGCGTGCGACGTCTACTACCGCCCCACCGCCGAGGATTTCGCGCGATGGGGGCACGAGTCGCGACCCGGTCTCCACTCGTGGACCGACTGGCGCGGACCGCGCGACGGAGACAACTACTACAGCTTCTACGCCGGCCGCCTCCCGACCGGTGACGACGACGTCTACTGCGACAACGACTGGGCGAACGTCCTGGGTGCGATCGACTTCATCGACGGGTACCAGGGTGAGCAGCCGATCTGCGTCTATCTGCCGCTGCTCTACCCGCACCCGCCGTACGGCGTGGAGGAGCCGTGGTTCTCCACGATCGACCGCTCGGCGATCCCGGAGCGAATCGCTGCTCCCGCCGACTGGAAGGCGGCCGGCAAGCCGAGCATCCTACAGGGCATCGTCGACGGGCAGGGTATCAAAGGATGGAGCGAGGAGCGGTTCACCGAGCTGCGCGCGACGTACCACGGGATGTGCAGCCGGATCGACCACCAGTTCGGGCTGGTGATCGCCGCGCTCAAAGCGCGCGGGCTCTACGACGACACCGCGATCTTCTTCTTCTCCGATCACGGCGACTTCACCGGGGACTACGGGCTGGTGGAGAAGACTCAGAACACGTTCGAAGACGTACTCACCCGAGTCCCGCTCGTCGTGAAGCCCCCGCGGATCGACGCCACGGGCGCGTCGGTCGCCGTGACGCCAGGCGTTCGCCGAACGATCGCCGAGCTTGTCGACTTCCCGGCGACCGTCTACGAGCTCGCCGGGATCGAGCCGGGGTACCGCCACTTCGGGCGATCGCTCCTGCCGTCGATCGCCGACCCGGCGGTGACCCACCGCGACGAAGCGCACTGCGAAGGCGGTCGACTCGTCGGAGAGGAGGAGGCGATGGAGGCGAGCTCGGCCGCGCGCTTCGCAGACCCGTCCGATAGTCTCTACTATCCGCGGACGCGGCTTCAGATGTCCGACGACGAGCCGTGGCACACGAAGGCGACGATGGTCCGCACCGATCGGTGGAAGTACGTCCGGCGGCTCTACGAGCGCGACGAGCTCTACGACCTGGAGAACGATCCCGGGGAAGAGCACAACCTGATCGATGACCCCGCGCTGCGCGATGACCCCGCGCTGCGCGATGACCCCGCGCGCGATGACCCCGCGCGCGATGACCCCGCGCTGCGCGTGGTCCTGCTCAATCTCAAGGAGCGGATGCTCACGTGGTATCAGGAGACCGCCGATACCGTCCCGTTCGCGCTCGACGAGAGGGGCTTCGGGTAGCGATGTCCGCGGCTACAGCTTTTCGTTCTCCTGAACCATCCGGCTCACCGTCTGGAGGACCGAGTTGATGTCGGTGAGGTCCATCGGCAGCACCAGCTTTGTGGTAGGGCGCGCGAGCTTGTTGAGCTCTTTCACGTAGCCTTCGGAGATCTGCAGCGCGAGCGCTGCGTCGCCGCCGTCCTCTTCGAGTGCCTTTGCGATCCGCTTGAGGCTTTCTGCGGTCGCTCGCGCGAGCGAGCGGATCTCCGCCGCCTTACCTTCGGCCTCGTTGATCAGTCGCTGCTTTTCGCCTTCGGAACGGTTGATCGCTTCGCTCTTGA
>SKVA01000238.1 GCA_007129695.1 Spirochaetaceae bacterium
CACTCGCCGATCGCGCCGGACTGCTCCTGCGCGCGGATCCACGAATCGGTAAAGACCCGAAGATCGTGGTGCCCCTGGGGCACCAGAAACGCGATGTAATCGGTCGTTCGCGGGCCGGCCGGCACGATCGGGAGCGTGTAACTCGCAGAGCGGGCGCGAACCGGGTCCCACGTCCCTGCCACGACGTCGTACCGCCCGGAAACAAGCCCGCTCACCAGATTCGGCTCGTCGGTCACGACGTACTCGACGCTGACACCCAGGTCGGCGGACAGCCTCGCGACCAGATCCACGAGGTAGCCCCGGCGCTCGCCGGTCTCCGGGTCGACATACTCGATCTCCCGGTCGCCGGTGAACCCGACGCGCAGCACGCCACGGTTAAGAATGGTCTGCAGTTCATTGTCGGGCGCATCCACGCGGACGGTCCCGGTCTGCGCCGCTTCCCGAACAGGCTCGCTGCAGGACAACGCCGCCAACGCAACGGCCAGTACGATGATGATCGCGCGGAGCGATCGGCCTGTTCGAGTCAGGATGGCTCTCCGAGCACCCTTGCGCTCCGTCTGTCGGGCTGGTACCTTCATGGTCAGATTGTACTGTCTGATTCATCGATCTTCAAAGGACGGCGATGTCGCGAAAGTACCGACTCCTGAACAGATACCTTCTTGAGCAGGCCGACGACCGGGTCGCGTGGATGCGCGTGTTCGACGACGAGCTGCGCCTGATGACCGGGCACGGTGTCTACCGCGACGACGTGCTCGTGCTCCTGGCACCGACCCAGATCGACGCGATCACCGACCTGGACGGTGTGCGCGCCGCGATGGACCTGGACGCGCTGCCCGAATGGGACAAGACGCGGTTCCTGATCCACATGGGTACCGTGAACCAGGGATATCCGGTTCAGGAGGCGATCAGGACGTCGGATGGATCGCCGCTCGCGCGCGAAGAGGTGCTGGAGCTGGTCGCGCGGATCGAGTCGGTCTTTACCTGAGCGGCGTACCGACGATCGATTCGACTTCGATGAGCGCGCGTTCGATCGCTGCATCGGCGGACAGAAGCGCGAGCTCGGCCTCGAGAAGCCGCAGACGCGCCCCAAGGCGATCGCCCCGTGTAATCAGTTCGTTTTCCAGGCTCACGCCGGCGTTCCGGTCGGATTCACGCGCGGACTCGAGTCTCGCCGCCGCTTCATCGCGAATCGCCCGCGCAACCTCGTACTGCTCGACTGCTACCCGGACCTGGAGCGGCAGCGCGTCGACGAGTTCGATGATCGCCGATGCGGTCTGTTCGCGCCCGGCAACCGCGGCGCGTCGCTCGGCCGCGTTCGCTCCGCCGTCGTAGAGCGACGCCTGCGCGCCGACGCTGATCCGCAGGTTCGCGTCCCACGTGTCTCTCCAGTTCGCCTGAACCAGCGGGATGCGCTGCCCCTGAGCATCGGCGCGCACGCTCAGGCCCAGATCGGGCAGGAAGGGCCGCGAGCCGTCGATGATCCGCACCCGGATACCGGCCTGCGCCTCGATCGTGCGCAGCTCCGCCAGGCGCGGGCTGTTCGCATTGGCGGTCGCGACCAGCGTGCCCTCATCGGAGAGCGTTGCGTCGGTCGGGCGCGCGACCAGATCGGCAAATGGCGCACCGATGATCGCTTCGAGCGCTCGCTCGGCGGTCCGCAGGCCCTGTCGGCTGCGTACCAGCTGCGCGTCGAGCGTCGCGAGCGTGACCCGCTCGGCCAGCAGATCGGCCCGCGTGACCGTTCCGGCGCTGTACTGAAGCTCGGTATCCGCGACGCGCTCGCGCTGGACCTCGGCCATCGCCTCCACCATCGGGAGCGCGGCTCGTGCGGCCACGACGCCTGCGAACGCCGTCGCGGTCCGGGTACGAAGCTCCGCCGCAACACCGTCGGATCGCGAGAGCTCGGTCGCGATCCCCGCCGCCGCCGCCTCGTGCGCCGCGTTGAGCTTGCCCCACGCGTAGAGCGTCTGACGGGGCTCCACGGAGACGGACATCCCCCGGTTCTCCGGGTCGGGGACGAGCACGAGCGGTTGGTCGGGAACGAGCGCGGGAAACGTGCTCGTCGGATCGGGTACGGCTCCGAACGCGCCGGTCGGTATCGTGATGCCATCGGGCGGGTTCGCGATGTACGCGATCCCGGCCGAAGCTTCGACCGAAGGGCGAAACGCGGCGGTGCGCTCATCAAGGACGGCGCGGGCCGCATCGACGGCGAGCTGCGCCCGGCGCACGCCCTGGCTGTTCAGCAGCGCGAGCGCGTACGCGCGTTCGAAGGTGAGCGGCCCTTCGAACCCGGCGGGGCCGACCCGATCGGGCACGGCGGCGCGAGCGATGGGCATCGACGCATCGGCAGACTCTGCGGCTGCACCACGCGCCTGCCGCCGGGCCGCGGCGACACCGGCCGCTCGAGCATCCGGTACGGCTACCACCGCAATCAGCGCGATCACCGCGACCGCGAACCGTCGCGCGAGCATCGCGTGCCGCCGAGCCATCCGCCGGCGCCGCGCGTCAGGGCGACGGACGAACATTGTCGGGCAACCGGTTCGCGCCGCCGCGCGGGTTCGATACGATGTCCCACGAGCCGCCACCGGCGGCGAAGTCAACGCCTCCGGCAGAACCGAACGACACGGCGACCGAAAGCCCATCCTCGCCCGGCGCGATACCGGGCCCGGCACCCTGCGGTACCGCGTCGGCGCGTTCGTCGGCATCGCCGTAGTCGCCGGGGGCGCGATCGGTCCAGGAGAGCGCGATCACCCAGTTGCCGTTCGCGTCGGTGAAGTCGACGAACGTCTCCTCGCGTGGTCCGCCGACATCGATCAGTACGTCGAAGCTGAGTTGGACCCGCACGCCCTGCACGCCGATCAGGTTCCCCTCCGGCGTGCGAACGAGGGTGCGACCGGTCACGACGGTGGAGAACTCGGTGCGCGGTCGGCGCGCGACGGTGAACGGCTCGGGAACGATACGCGTCTGAGGCGACGGTACGACCGCGATGCTGCGCTCGATCGCAAACGGAGCCTCCGACGCTCCCCACTCGGGATCGTCGACGCGTACGAGAATCGCGAGCTCGCCGCTCGGACTCGTTGTGTTCGCCCCCGACCACCGCACATCGGTGAACCGGAAGGTCCCGGGAGTGGCATCGATCGTCGCGGTCTGCGTGACGCGATCGACGGCCTGATCAGCCCCCGACACGACCGGGAGGTCGAGGACGACGCGCACGCCGTTGACCCCCGAGCCGTTGCCGTCGACCACGCGACCCTGCAGAGCCGCGAGCGAGAACGTCGCGCGATCGAGCCTGACCGCGGCAACGATGTTCGACTCGTTACTGAGGATCCCGGACGCCTCGACAACGGTCGAGCCGTAGTCGGGGTGCTCGACGCCGATCCAGATCGTCGTCGTATCGCCCTCGCGACCGAAGGATCCGAACCAGTTGTTCCAGACGACCGCGGTCGAATAGTACCCGGCGTTGCCGCCCTGCGTGAACGTCGACGTCTGCACGACGTACGATTCGTCCTGCGCAGAGCCCGGTTCCTTTGTGAAGATCCTGACCGTCGCGCCGTTGAGTCCCTGACCGCCGTCGTCGTCGACCACGAATCCCTGGACCGTTGCACGGTAGAAGTGACCACCACACCCGCTCAGCACAACCGCGACGCCGATGAGGAGCGCCGCGTAGCCAGTTGACCGTCTCATCCCCTGCCTCCTGCAAGAACTCTCGGCCCGCCGTCGTCCACGACCGCCACGCTGCTCCCGACGCGCGACCGACGCGACTCGACGATCGCGTAGAGCACGGGTATCAGGATCAGCGTGATCAGCGTACTCGTCGCAAGCCCTCCGACGACCGCGCGGCCGATCGGGTAGCGCAGCTCCGCACCCGTACCGAGCGCGAGCGACATCGGAAGCAGCCCGAGCATCGTCGTGAGGCTCGTCATCAGGATCGGCTTCAGCCGCGTCTTCCCGGCCAGAATCACCGCATCGACCAGAGCGAGTCCGCGACCGCGCAGCGTGTCCATATAGTCGATCAGCACGATCGCGTTGTTCACGACGATACCTACAAGAAGGATACCGCCGGCGAACGCAAGGATGCTGAACGTCGTGTTTGTGACCAGGAGCGCGCCGACGAGCCCGATCACCGCGAACGGAACGCTTCCCATCACGATGAGCGGCCGGACGAAGTCCTCGAACTGACTCGCCATGACCATGTAGACGAGCGCAACGGCGAGCGCGAGCGCGAGCGCGAGGCTGCGGAAGCTCGTGCCCATTTCAGCGCTGAGCCCTTCGATGCTCCGATCGACCCCGACCGGAGGCGGGCCGACCGCCGCGAGCCGCCGCTCGATCTCCGCGACCACGTCGCTGAGCGGCCGCGTGCCGTCCAGATCCCCCAGGACGCGTACGACGCGCGTGCGCGCGGATCGCTCGATCGCGACGGGGCCACGATCCTCGACCAGATCGACCAGATTGTGGAGCATGATCCGCGAACCGGCCGGATTGACGACAAAGAGCGTGTTCGCGCGCGCGGGGTCGACGCGATCGTCGGGTTCGGCGATCACGACGATGTCGTACTCGCCGGTAG
>SKVA01000131.1 GCA_007129695.1 Spirochaetaceae bacterium
CGCCGCGCCACTGCGGTACGCGGCAGGGCACGCCGTGTCGGCGCACGCGCCTTCGGTGAGCGGATCCTGATCGCGCGTGTGCGCGGTCAGGAGGCGGGACTTCGTGTCGTAGACCAGGAGCACATCGCTCGCGTTGTCGTACGGCGTCGCGGCGACGGTCTCGAAGACGCGACGCATCTCGCGGATCTCTTCGGCGTAGCGCGGATGGTTCCACCATCCCGAGTGGTTGTGCGGCCCAAAGTCGTAGAACCACAACCCATGGCCGCGGACGAATGGTGATGCTATGTTCCGCCTGAGGATATGGACCGAGCGGTCGAGGTCGTAGACGGGCATCCCCCCCAGGAGCGTCCCGCGGTGCGTAGGCTGGTCCATCTCGTCGAGCCAGAGCTTCCCGTTGAGCCGCGCCGAGTCCAGGAGCCCCCGGGCGGTACCGGCCCCGCCGACCTCGCGGAGGCTCCGCGTGTACGCCTGCGGCGCCGACAGGTAGTCGACGTACGGACTCCCGAGCACGACCTCCTCACTGAGGTGGCCGCCGGTGGAAGCCCGGCCGAAGAGCGAGAAGTAGTAGCCGTAGAACGCGCCCGCGACGATCTCCCGCGGCCATCGCTCCTTCACAAGGCGGCAGAAGTGGACCACTCGCTCGGCAACGAGCCGGTGCTGGAACGCATAGTAGTCGATGGTCGTCCGCTCCACGACCGGATCGCGAAAGATCCCGTCGGTGGTGCGCTGCCGCTCCTCGACGCCCGGCACCCGCGCATCCGGAAACCCGCCGCCGTAGCGCTCTGAGAGGTATCGCCTGAACGCCGCGGTCATCACTGCCGAAACGTCGGGCTCGTGCTCCATGAACCCCCAATAGTGATGCTCGCCGTAGACGCCGGTCGCGGGCTGCACTCCCGCCAGTCGTGCCCCCTCGGGCGAGGCGGCGAGCGCGTCGAGCGCGAGCGAGAGCTTCTCCGAGGCGTCGGTCACCCACCGTTCGGACGCGTAGCTGTGCCGCTTCGCGTGGGTGTTGTCGCGCTCGAGGTAGCGATCAAAGTCGTGCGGATCCTGCTCGTCGAAGGCGGCGATGTCGGCGAACTCGACGCACTCCTCGGGGTACCTGAGGTTCCACCACTTGGGTGGCGTGACATGGAACCGCAGAAAGACCGCGGCATCCGGACAGAGGTCGAGCACGCCGCCGATCTGACGCGAGCAGATCGACGGGTCGAACGCGCCGTCTGCGCTCCACATGTCGTCGAACCAGACGTCGAGCTGGAAGAGCCGGATGCCTGCGTCCACGAACTTCCGGATGCTGTGCGCCGGGTACTCCTCGAACGAGAGCCGGCCGCCGGGGCAGTCGGTGAGCGCGTAGAGGTACGGAAGGACGGGCGTCCCGTTCAGGAAGAGCGCGGGTCGGTTATTGTGGACGCGCACCGTGGTCGATAGCGGCGTCATAGAGCCTCCTGATCGGCGTCCGCGGCCGACGGCCAACGCCGGCCGCGGCGGTCACCGCCCCCTGATGCTGATCTGTCGCTCGGTCGGAGAGAAGTCGGTGAAGTAGACCGTGAACGCGTCGGACTCCTGCGGCAGGCCTCCGCGCAGGTCGTGATGATAGGTCGTGGTCCCGCCGAACGCGCCTTCGACCCGTATGATGTCATCGTCGAGCGCGTAGTCGAACGCGCCGTGCTTGACGAGCACGTGCTGTCCGGCGATCGCCTTGAACTGCGCCTGGCCGGAGTCGAAGTATCCGCCGGACGGGAAGATCAGCTCCAACCGGCACGGCAGATTGGCTACCCCGGACGATGACAACCTGAGGTCGGCGCCGTCGGGCGTGGGGAACACATCAACGACGACGTCCCACGGCTGCAGGTGCGTGACGGTCCGCCCGTCGGGGTTGATGCGACCCTCCCTGATTGCCCCTTCGGGCCGACCGGTCGGTCGCACGTAGCCCCAGTCGCGATGGTAAAGGAGCCGATACCCGCGGTCGATCCTCTCGACGCTCTCGGGCACGAACCGACCGAGGCTGCCGAAGAAGCTCGCGGCGAAGCGGAAGCTGATGCTCAAGCGACCCGACTGCAGCTTGAGAAAGACGTCGTTCCCGGCGACGACGGTGAGCGACACCCCGCCGCTGCGGTACCGGACGATCGACGACTCCCGGTAGAACCGTTCGTAGTGCTCGCGGTCAAACGGCTCGATCGTGAGTTCGGTCTCGCGGATCCGGTCGTCGAGCATGTAGAGCGCGATCGGTTTGGGGAACCGCAGACGATTGAGCGAAGACCGGTCGTTCGGGTACGGGTTGGTCATCCGTAGCAACTCGTCGGCGACGTACGCAAACCGAGGGTTCCCGAGCGCGTGCGCCGCGATGAGATAGTTCTCGTAGTACGCGAACGGGTAGAGCTCCTTCCCGAAGTCCTGCCGTCGCGAGTTGATCGTGAGAACCGTGTCGTCGGGTTCGAGGTACGTGAGCATCATCGTGAGGTTGCGCTCGACGTGCGGCAGGAGCTCGGGGCGGTCGAGCTCGGCGGCGATCGTCAGGAGCCCCTTGTTGTTCACCACGTTGTAGATCCCGGCCGACCGCTCCGAATACTCGCCGTCGGCGTTGCAGTCGATCCCTTCGCCCAGGTAGAGGTCGATCTCCGCCAGGAGATCCGGCCGCCCGAGGTCGTTGGAGAGCATCGCAAGCGCGCTCGCCATGACCCACCGATGGTTCGGCGTGTGGAACCCACCGTTCTTCATGCCGTCGGCGCCCCGGCGCATGAACTCAACGAAGCGTTCCAGGAGGACGAGCTCGTCCCCGGTCGGCTGAAGGTAGCGCCGCATGACGCGGTAGGCGGGGCTGACGTTCCAGATCGCGAAGCCTACGCTCGTCGCGTCGTGGAAGTTGGTCTCGATCAGGTCGAGTGTCCCGTCGTCGTGCATAGCGCGCAGCGTGAAGTCGCACGCCAGAACTGCCCGTCGCAGCAGCTCGGGATCCCTGTGATAGCTCGACCGGTCGCAGCAGTAGAGCACCGCCAGGTTCGCGGCCACGCCGACCACGTGCGCGGGCTCTGAGAAACCCTTGCGCGGCTCCGGGAACCCGCCGAACTCCCGACTCTCAGGGTCCAGGCATTGCCGCCGCAGGAGGGACGCAACGCCCGAGTCCGCGCTCGCGACGAGCAGCGGGTAGTGGCTCTTCACGGGTGCCCGCTATCCCTTGATCGCCCCAATGCGCACGCCCTGAGCGAAGTAGCGTTGGAGATAGGGGTAGATCAACAGGATCGGGATGATCGATACCATGACGATCGCCGACGAGGTGCCTTCGAACGTGACCATGACCTCCTGGAGGTTGAGCCCCTGCTGCAGCGCCCACTCCTGGAGGAGCCGTTCGGCGTCCTGCGTTAGAAAGAGCATCGCGCGCAGTTTAACCGGGAACGGATAGAGCCGGGGATTGTACACGAACATGAAGGCGTGGAGCCAGTTGTTCCAGTACGCGACGCCCGCGAAGAGCGCGATCGCCGCGTAGACCGCCTTCGACAGCGGAGCGATGATCTTCTGGTAGATCTCGAACTCGCTCGCGCCGTCCAGCTGCGCCGACTCCGTGAGGCTGAAAGGAATAGACCAGTAGAAAGTCCTTACGATGATCATGTAGAAGCCGCTGGCCACCATCGGCAGTATCATCACTGCGTACGTGTTGAGTATCCCGAGCGCACGGAACCAGACGAAGTTTGCAATGATCCCGCCACCGCCCACGACCATCGGGACTATGACCAGGAAGTAGACGAAGAACACGTTCCCTCTGATGTCCCGCCGCGACATCGTGTACGCGGCCAAGGAGTTGACGAGGAGTGACAGCGTGGTCCCCACCGCGGTGATCAGAATCGAGTTCAGGAACGGACGATATATGGACGCGTCGTTGATAACCCTGCGGTAATAGAAGAGCGTCGGCTCTTGCGGGATGAGCACGAGGCGCAGGGTGGACCGTGGCTGGAAGTCTATCGAGTCCCTGAAGACCGAAAGGATGGGCACCAGCATCGTCAGCGCCACGAGAAGAAGAAACAGGCCATTGACGACCCGGAATATGCGATGGCCAGTTGTGTCGATCTTGAGCGACATGCGCGCGCCTCCCTAGAAGATTCCCCGGCGCTCTGACGAGAACCGCTTGCTGACCCAGTTGACCGTTAGCAGGAGAGACATGCTGATCCCCGCCTTGAAGAGCCCGGCGGCCGCACCAAGCCCGTAGCGACGCCTCTCAAGGCCGACTTCGTAGATGTAGGTGTCGAGTATCTCGGCAGTGGCGTTGATCATCGGGTTCTTCAGCATCAGTACCGGCTCGAACAAGCCGGCGAAGACGTCGGAGAAGCTCAGTACGAAGAGCACCAGGATCGTCGGAGCAAGCGCGGGCAACGTGACGGCCAGGGTTTGCCGGATCCTGCCCGCACCGTCGATGACCGCCGACTCGTATAGTTCAGCGTCAACGCCTGAGAGCGCCGCCAGGTAGATGATCGCCGAATAGCCGACCCCCTTCCAGATCCGCAGAAAGGTCAGGAGCCACGGAAAGAGTTCGGGGAGCGACAGGAAGAAGACGGGCTGACCCCCAAACG
>SKVA01000414.1 GCA_007129695.1 Spirochaetaceae bacterium
CGACCGGTTCGTGTTCGCGAAGATCGGTACGCTGCTGTTCGAGCGCGCGTGGAGCCTCTGCGGACTCGAGGAGTTCCTGGTCTACATGGCGAGCGAGCCGGACTTCGTTCACGACCTCCTGGCGCTGATCTGCGACCACAGCGAACGGCTCATCAGGATCGCGACGGACTACCCGGTCGACGGGTTCTACTTCGGCGACGACTACGGCCAGCAGAGCGGGATGATCGTGAGCCCCTCAATGTGGCACGAGTTCTTCGAGCCGCATCTGCGGCGGCTCTTCGCGGCGGCGCGCGGTGCGTCCCACGCGCCGGGGGCGGACAGCGCAACCGGACCCGCTCGCGTCGTCGCGTTGCACTCGTGCGGAAAGATCGACGCGGTCATGGACGCGCTCATCGACGCGGGGCTCGACGTCTACCAGACCGTCCAGCCCGAGGTGTACGATCTGGCAGTGCTCAAACGCGACTACGGCGATCGGCTGTCGTTCTGGGGCGCGATCAGTACGCAGCGCGATCTGCCCGTCGTGCCCGCGCCCGAGGTGCGCGAGCTGATCAGACGTACGATCGACACGCTCGGCGCGCGCGGCGGGTACATCGCCGGACCCACGCATCGGGTTCCCGCGGATGTCCCCGACGACACGATCATCGCGATGGTAGAAGCGCTGCGCGACGAGTAGCCCCAGCCCGACGTCGGAACCCAAACAGGAGTGGAAATGTTCGTTGCACCGATTCGCCACGATGACCCGGAGTCCCGCCGCGCGTGGGAGAACTACACGATCTACGCGAACGGCTCGTTCTACGCGTTCTTCAATACGACGTCGACCGTCGGCGAGCGCCGCGCGTTCGGTCTCGATATCGCACGGTCCGACGACGGCGTGTCGTGGGAGTTCATCGGTCGCGACCTCTGCCCGATACCGGGCGCGCACGCGGGTTTCGGCCTGCTTCACGCCGATGGGATCACGTACTACTACCCGACCTGTTCCGACGGACCGGGGACGGTCCACTTCAAGGTGTACGCGTCCGAAGACCTGCTGACCTGGGAGCATCTGGGAGACGAGTTCGACGTCAGCCCCGACCCTCGCTACTACGCCGAGCGGTGGGATGAGATCTGCGTGATGCGCGACCGGTACACCGATGCCGACGGCGCGTGGTACCTGGGCTACATCACCGCGGAGGTCCGCGACGACGTGGGCTCACCGAGCGTCGCGATGCTGCGAAGCCGCGATGGCCGCCGATGGGAGGTGCTCCCGCCGCCGGTGATCGAGTGGGGAGCGTTTCCCGCTCAGCACATGGAGGTGACCTTCGCGGAGAAGATCGACGGTCGATACTACCTCTGCATGGGCGGTCGACTCTATATGGACAGCCTGGGTTACTCGCTCTACGTGTTCGAGTCCGATTCGCCGTTCGGGCCGTTCCGGCCGGTCCGCGACGCGTTCCGCCTCTGCGGGACGAGCACGCGAGACATCACCTGGCTGGCGCACACGATCGACGCGCCCGACGAGATGCTGCTCGCGGTCTGGGTGAGCGCACGGCAGGATCTGGAGATACCGAGTCGGGGCCTTGGCATCGGGCCGCTCAAGCGACTGGTGCGCGAAGACGGCGCGCTTCGCCTGCGTTACTGGCCGCGAAACGACGCGGCCAAGTCGACCGAGGTACCGCTCTCCGGCGCCGCGCGGTGGGTCTTCCCGTCGCCGAATGAGCGTACCGAGCGCGACCGCGTCGACGACGCCGATGGAGCGATCGAGATCGCCGCGGCGCGCGACGGAGCGCTCGTACTCATGGACCACGCGTTCGACGTCGCGACGGGATTCACGATCGAGGCGCAGCTCACCGTCACCGAGGTGCGAGGCCGCATCGCTACACACCAGCAGCCGTCGGCGGCCGGCTTCTTCTTCGAGCACGGGTCGCGGACGGACGGCCGCCCGGCGGCCGTCGCAACTTCGGGCATCGGCTACGCGATCTTCATGGAGACCCTCGGCGTGACGCGCGGCGGTACATGGCGCTACGCCGACAATCGCATCACCGATCGCGACGTCTACGCGGTTGCCGGCAACTGGCTCGTGAATCACCGATCGGGTGAGCTGCGCGGACTCTCCGAGTTCGAGCAGGACGATCAGGTCGGTCCGTTCGGTCACGCGTCGTACTGCGGCGTCAGGCACGCGCAGACGCACGGTGTCCGGCTCATCGTGCGCGGCATCTTCGCCGAGCTCTACGTCGACGACTACTACGTCCAGACCTACTGCATCCCGGAGGAGTGCACCGGCAGAATCGGTTTGCTTTGTCTGGACGGGATCGCGCGCTTCGAAGGGCTGCGGGCGTGTAACCTGTCGGTCTGAGTCCCGAACCGTTTGCCAACCCGCACAGAGTCGACTACGATACGGACTCTGCATGGGTACGATCGAGTCACCGGATCGCGCGCAGATGCGCAGCCTCATCGAACTGAACGTCGCGGTCCTTCTGTTCTCCGGCACCAGCCTGTTCGCGAAGATCATTCCGCTGCCGGTACCCTCCATCATATTCGGCCGCTCCGCGATCGCGGCAATCGCGCTTCTGGTGGCGACGATGGTGACCCGCACGTCGATTCGCCCCGCGAAGCGCGGAGACCTCAAGGTGCTCATCGGACTCGGGGTGATGCTGGCTGTCCACTGGATCACCTACTTTCAGGCGATCCGGGTGAGCACGGTTGCGGTCGGGACGATCGCGCTGCACACCTACCCGATCATCACCGTCCTGGTCGAGCCGATCGTCGAGCGGAAGCGAATCCGGCTGATCGACGCGGTGCTTGCGCTGATCGTACTGCTGGGAATTGTCGTGCTGGTGCCCGACCTATCGTTTACCAGCAGCGTGAGTCAGGGAGTGCTGTGGGGGATCGTGTCGGCCGCGATCTTCACTGCGCGGAACCTGATCGTCCGACGGTTCGTTCAGCGGTACTCGGGATCGACCCTCATGCTCTACCAGACCGGCGTGAGCGCCCTGGTCCTCCTGCCGGTCGTCGCTCTCACCGGGGGCATCGGACCCACGATCGCCGAATGGCCGGCGTTCCTCCTGCTCGGGACGGTCTTCACCGCGCTCACGCAATCGCTGTACGCCGGCAGTCTGAAGCACCTTTCGGCCAAGACGGTCTCGATCATCGCTACGATGCTACCGCTCTACTCAGCAATAATGGCGATCATCTTCCTGAACGAGGTACCGACGATTCGCACGATCCTGGGCGGTGGCATCGTCGTCGGCGCGGTCCTGATAGAGACCGCGCGCGCAACCCGCAGTCGGCCGAAGCGCGGCGCGGCCGCATGACTCGCCACGGAGCGTTGTTGTCCCGCGTTCTCAGTCACCGACCGACTCGAAGTCTATTTCGAGAAAGTCGGTCACTTCGATCTTCCATCGCTCGTTCACGAAGGCCACGTGCGCAGGGTGCTCGTTGTACTCGCGGTACTCGTCGGAACCGGCAAACTCCATCGAGAATCCGTACTGGTACTCGTTTTTCCGGCTGACCTGACGGAACGCTTCGAACCGCTGAACCACCGGAATCGCGCTCAAGCGGTCGCGCGCGTCGGAGAGAAACTCGCGGGTCTCGTCGGACTCAGGAGGGTACCTGAGCGTGAACACCACCATGTGGCGGATTCCGTTGTTCATTCGATCCTCCTCAGTTGTCTTGCACCGGTGTGCGATCGGGCCTCAATACCGTACCAGCTCCAGATCTGCGTCGACCCGTAGCTCGCGGACGTCGATGAGCGCCTGCTCGATCAGTAGACCGACGCCACCGGACGCGTATGTCGCATCGCGCAGCGACAGCACGACCTGATCGTTGTGTTTCAGTTCGAGCGTGTCGCCGGTCGCCCGCAGCGCGAAACGGCGCGGCTCGTACGCGCTGCCGTCGACGATCGAAGTCGCAAGCAGATGGTCCGTCCCGTACTCGCGCCGGATCACCCGGATCCCGTCGCGGTCGATGATCGCCGCGTAGTACCGCTCGCGTCCCTGATACCGGATCACCAGCCCGCACGCGTCGCCGCCGTGGATGCCGATCGTCGCCGCGATGCCGCTGTCGCGCCAGTCGCGCGTTCCGGTCACGCACAGACCGCGCCCCTTGTTGTGGCCCAGATGCGCCTGAGGCTTCGGGTCGTCGGAGAAGCTCTCACGGATGATGTCGCAGTCGTGGAGCCAGCCGACGAGCCGCTTGTCGGACAGCCGTGGGCCGGCCGGCAGATCCATCACGACGCTCCCGCGCACATCCACCGACGCCAGGAAGAACTCGATCTCGCCGAGTCGGTCGGCGTCGATACGCAGTCCCAGGTCAAAAATCACCCCGCCCAGGTCGGTCGGCACTGTGAACACGAGCGCGCTCGGGTTCGTGTCGAGTTCGACCGGCTCACCGTCGCGGCAGAGCTCATCGGAGGCGCCGTACGGCAGGTACCGCACGAACGGCACGAGACGGGCCGTGCCGCTGCACCGCGCGAGAGAGAACGAAACCGTCGCGCCGGGCATGACGCGCGGACAGCCGTCTACCGCGTAGCCGGGCGTCGGCCTCGCAAGGATCGGCGTGCTCACCGCCGGCGCG
>SKVA01000494.1 GCA_007129695.1 Spirochaetaceae bacterium
AACGTACTGGACTGGTTCAGCCTGCTCGAACGGTTCCAGGGCTTCGCGCTCGGGCTGCTGAAGGTCGAGGACATCGCGTTCTACGTGAGCTTCACCGCGGCGTTCCTGTTCGTGACGATCCGCCTCATCGAGAAGCGGCGCTGGTCGTAGGAGTACGTAATGATCAATATCAAAGAGATACTGAGCAGTTCGAAGGTCAAGTACGGCGGTTATTCGGTCGTCGTCACGTTTGTGGTCCTGGCCGGCATCCTGGTGTTGAACCTTCTCGTAGGGCAGCTCGGGTGGCAGGCCGACATGACAACCGGTGGTGTGTTCTCGTTGTCGCAGCAGACGCGCGATATCATCAGAGAGCTCAATGAGGACGTGACGATCTACGTCCTTGCGGCGCGCAACCAGGAGGATCGCCAGATCATGGAGGCGCTCGACCTGTACGCGCAGGCAAGCCGGCGAATCAGCGTGCAGACCGTGGACGCCGAGACCAACCCGGGCTTCGCGGCGCGGTTCGATCCGGCCGGAGAGGGCTTGTCGAACGGAAGCGTCATCGTCGCGTCCGATCGCGCGTTTCGCTCGATTCGCGGCATCGACCTCTACAGCATCGACCGACGCAACCCGCAGCAACCGCGAATCATGGGACTGAACGTGGAGCAGCGCGTCACCAACGCCCTGGTCTTCGTCGGTACCGGACGGACACCGGTGATCTACCAGACGACCGGCCACGGAGAACTCAACCTGAACACGGTCGGGACGTTCGATCGCCTCGAGGAGCAGATCCGCAACGCAAACTTCGAGATCAGAAGCGTCAACCTCATCCAGGTGCCGGAGGTGCCCGACGACGCGTCGATTCTTGTGATTGCTCGTCCACGCACCGATCTGAACGCCGAATCGGCTCAGAAGGTCGTCGACTTCATGGCTTCGGGGGGCAAGGTTCTGTTCGCGCTCGACTTCGAGCTGGGTGAGCTTGCGAACATCGCGTCGATCCTCGAACGCTTCGGAATCGGGATTCCCGCGGCGGTACTGATCGAGCCCGACAGGAACTTCAACAACGCCCAACCAGTGCAGCTGCTGCCTGCGCTGCAGGACACGAGCATCACCAATCCTCTCACCGAAGCGAACCTCCGCGTGTTCACACCGGGCGCCCGGCCGGTCACGGTACTCGAGACCCGTCCGCGAAGCGTGACGATCGAACCGCTGCTGGTCACGAGCAATCAGAGCTTCTACCGGACCGATCTGTCGGTGCCGGGGTTCACAATGACCGGCTCGGACGTTCCCGGACCGCACAATGTGGCTGTTCGCGCGATCGAGCGCGAGTTCACAACGAGCGATGAGATCACGCGGCTGGTCGTCGTCGGCGATTCCGACTTCATAACGCTGTGGGATCAGGTCCAGGGCAACCTTGACTTCCTGCTCGGCACCTTCGGCTGGCTGGAGCAGCAGGAGCAGACGCTTACAATCCGTTCGGCGTTCACGATGCAGTTTCCGATGAACCTGGACGGCATGCAGCGACTGATCTTCGGTGGGCTGTTCGTGATCGTGATTCCACTCGCGATCCTGATTGCGGGCCTGGTTGTCTGGCTCAGGAGGCGGCACCTGTGAAGCGTTCGGTTCGCCTTCTGGTGATAGTGGGTGCGATCGCGGCGATGATCGTCGCGATCGTTCTCCTGCAATCGCGCACGACCGATGAACCGGCTGCTCCCGCGTTCGACTGGACCGCCGATGACCCCGACCGGGTAACGCTCCTGCAGACCGCGCGCGACCAGATCGTACGGATCGAGGTTGAAACGCCCGAACAGACGCTGGTGATCGAACGGCGCGACGATGGATCGTTTCGCCCACGGTTCGCGCACGATGTTGCGTTCAACACGACGCAGGTAAACCGGGTCGTCGGAAACGCGACGTCGGTGTCGAGCAGGCGTCTGATCGGTGAAGTCGACAACACTGCGGAGTACGGCTTCGACGCGCCGCGCGCGCGCATTCGCGTCGTGACGGCCGACGAAGAGCATTCGCTCATCGTCGGAGCGATGACTCCTGCGCGCGATGCGTTCTACGTGATGCGTCCCGATGATCCAAACGTCTATTCGGTGTTTTCGAGCTGGATCAACCCGTTCCTGACGACGACCGACGCGCTGCGCGTGCGCACGCTGCCCCAGATTGCTACCGACGCGCTCGAGCGGATAAGGATCAGCACGCTCGGCGGTCGCCTGATCGAGGCGTACCGTCGCGGTCTGGCCGAGGAGGCGGACGTTGAACTCGGGTTCGCGTCGTACCTGGTCACATCGCCGTTTGCGCGCGTGTACCAGGCAAACACGAACTGGCTCGAGGAGCTGTCGCAACAGGTGCCGCAGCTACGGATCGGGCGGTTCGTCGACGACGCGCCGACGAATCTGGCACGCTACGGGCTTGATCCACCCCGCGCTACTATAGAAGTATCTGACGCCGACAACACGCTGTCGCTGCGAATCGGCGATCAGACCGAAGGCGGCCGTTACGCGATGAGAGAAGGCCTCCCGAGTGTCTTCGTGCTGTCGGGCGCCGAACCGATCGTGTCGGTTCGCCCGTACGCGACTATCAGCGCGTTCGCGCTCATCCTGAACATCGATCTGATCGACAGCTTCGTCGTCGAGGCACCCGGTGAACGGTTTGTCGGACAGATCGAGCGCACGGAAATCGATGGTGAGGACGAACCGGAAGAGCGGTTCCTGCTCAACGGGACCGAAATCGCCGATCGGCAGTTCCGGCGTCTCTACCAGTGGGCAATCGGACTGATGGTCGATGCCGAGGGCGCAACACGAACCGTCGGAGAGCCGACCGCGACGATCACGTACAACTTCGTCGACGATTCGCCGTCCAGGTCGGTGAGCTTCATCCAGGAGAACCAGAACTTCCACGCGGTCGTCCGCGACGGGCAGACCGAGTTTTTGATCGCGAGCACGAAGATCGAGCGAATGCTCGCCGCGTTCCGCCAGGCGGTAGCCGAGTTCTAAAGACATCGAGGCCGGATCAGCCGTCGCGCAAGCGTGCTGCGGCGACGATCCGGTCGGCAATCTGTTCGGGCGACAGGTGTTCGGTTTCTACCACCAGGTCGACGAAGTCGTAGCGGTCGTTATCGATTCCGTAGATTCGCTGGTAGCGGTCGTGGTCGCGGCGGTCGCGTTCTACCGTGTCGGCGAGCACGACCGCCGCGTCGGTCGACCCCACTCCGGTCTCGACGTGACGCTGGCGGATTCGTGCCGCCCTGACTTCCGGCGACGCGCGCAGGTAGACGCGCAGGTCGGCGTCGTCAAGCACCCACACCGCCAGACGTGACCCCAGGACGGTATCACCGGATCGCGCCATCTCGACCTGCCGCCGGTCGAGTTCGCGGTCGAGCGCCGGGTCCTGCTCGGCCAGATCGCAGATCCGTTCGAACGTGGTTCCGCGCTCGGCTGCGATGTTCTTGAATGTGAAGTTCACAAGTCGATACCCCAGACGATCGGCGACCAGCCGACTGACCGTTGAGTTTCCGCATCCGCTCTTCCCCGAGATCGCGATCTTCAATGGCTACTCCACGTTCCTGAGCTGCTCGCGGACGTTCTCGAGCGCGTCCTTCGCCTCGATTACCTGCTCGCTGATAGCGAGCACCGTGCTCTTCGAGCCGATCGTGTTGACCTCCCGATGCATCTCCTGGCACAGGAAGTCGAGTCGTTTGCCAACCGGTTCGGTTCGTCGACACGCGGCCCGGAACGCGTCGACGTGCGCGCCAAGACGGACGATCTCTTCGTTGACGCTGAACCGCGCGAGCGCAACGGCGATCTCCGCGAGCATCCTGGACTCTTCGACCGAATCGCCTACCACCTCCCGAAACCGCTCCGACAGGTTACGCCGGATCCCCTCTTCGATCTGCGGAACCGCCGCACGCACCGCCACCAGCGCAGTGTCCACGCGAGCGATCTGCGCGTCGATGTCCTGCTCAAGCCGCGCGCCCTCCACACTCCGGCTGCTCGCGAACGCGTCAAGCGCTTCATCGAGCACCGGTTCGACGAGCCGCCAGTAGCGGTCAACGTCGGTGTCGCGTTCGGTCTTCAGCACGCCGTCGAACGACAGGATCTGGTCGAGTGTGACCGGATCGGCGATCCCGGCAGCATCGCGCAGATCGTTGATCGCGCGGAGGTAGCCTGAGACTACCGACCGGTCGACCCGAACGGAGAGCCCTTCGGCATAGTCGCGCACCCGAACGTAGACGTCGACCCGACCGCGCGAAGTGGTCTGCACCACGCGGTCGCGGACCGGTTGCTCGATCGGGCTCATCGACCCTGGCAGGGTCACGTTGACGTCGAGGTACCGGTTATTGACCGATTTCACCTCCACCGCGACGGCGACGGTCTCATCGTGCCGCTCCGCTCGACCGTACCCGGTCATGCTGATCATCGGCCGCCTCCGCCCACCGCAGTTCGCGCGGCTACCCACTCGTGCGCTAGCTCCCAGTTGTTGCCCGCGCCCATGGTGACGAACAGATCACCGGGTCGAAGCAGATCGTCGAGTACGGTGAGTGCCGAAGTCGGAACCGGAACGTA
>SKVA01000524.1 GCA_007129695.1 Spirochaetaceae bacterium
AGCGCCGCCTCATCGTCAAAGAGCTGTACCGCCTGATCGCGGAATCCTTCCGAAAAGAACTCGGCCTCCGACACCGGTTTCGGTACCCCCGGAGCGATGATTGCGGCGAGCGCCATGACGCCCAGAACCGGAAACGCCGATGCGAGCATCACGACGCCAAACCCGGTGCCCGCACCATCGCTTCTGCGCGCAGCGCGAGACACGCCGATGCCGAGCGCCAGTACGAGCGGTACGGTAACCGCCCCGGTCGTCACGGCTCCCGTGTCCCACGCGAGCCCGATGACGTGTGCAAGGTCGTCCGACAGCGAAAAGACCACCGTGAGCGCGAGCAGAGCCGGTATCACGGTCAGGATCAGCGGCTTGAGCGAAAATCCGAAGTAGAATCGAGTCAATCCCAGTGCCACCGCCACACCGACGCCCGCCCCGACCGCGATGACGAGCATCTCCGGCATCCGCTCGAGGAGCGCGTACAGAAGCGGAGCTTCCCACGCGGCGGTGCCGCGACCCGCAACCCGCAGCGCGGCGATCGCCGGCTCCGCAAGGGTCGATCCCACGCCGACCAGGAACCCGAACGCGATGATCGCGGCGAGTCCTCCCTTGCCGGGGAGCTGGATGCCTACGCGTTCGCCGAGCGGCATCAACCCGAGCCGCAGGCCCTCCAGGAAGAATGCCAGACCGATCACCACCAGGCCGACACCGGCTGCGATCCCGACCGCCGACCCCGGAGGGCTGCCGAATGCGAGTATCTGGAACGCGACAAGATAGACGACCACGAACGCGACGGCCTGTACCTGTTCGCGCACACGCGCCCACGTGTACCGTCGGATCATCCCGATCGCCGCTGCTATCGGGACGCGAATGCGACCACTTCGTGCCATCTCCCGGAATATAGCCGACGGAGGTGTGTTCTCAAAGCCCTGCGGTGCCGCAGAGGGCAAAGGACAGCGGCTGGTGCTTTCGCGTCGGGTCGAATATGATCGGAGCGTGGCGCAGCACCGGCAGACGATAGAACAGGGCAGGCGGTCGCGGCGCGGCGACGCGGGCGCCCGACAGCTAGGCCTGGCAGTCACCATCCTGCTCGCGACCGCCGCGATCGGTGCGTTTGGGTACGTCGCGATCGAAGGGTGGTCGCTCAGCGACGCGCTCTATATGACGTTGATCTCGATGACGACGACCGGCTTCCAGGAAGTCCGCCAGCTGTCGACCGCGGGGCGCGCACTCACCGCATTCCTGATCGTCGCCGGTCTCGCGTCGCTCGCGCACGTCGGAGGGCGGACGCTGCAGATAGCCGTGGAGCACTACCTCGTGCGGAGGGGGCGTATGGACAAGAATATCGCGCGATTGCGCGACCACGTGATCCTGTGCGGGTACGGGCGGATGGGCAGGCACATCGCCGAAGACCTGACCGAGGCTCGCGTGGATTTCGTGATCATCGAAGCCGATCCTGAGACGAAGGACGACCTGGACGAGCACGGCTACCTCTACCTGATCGGCAACGCGAGCAACGACGACCTGCTCAAGGAGGCCGGCGTCGAGCGCGCGAAGGGCCTGATCGCGGTCGTATCGAGCGACGCCGAGAACGTGTATACAACGCTCACCGCCAAGTCGATCAACCCTTCGATTACCATCGTGGCGCGAGCGGTTTCCGACGACAGCGAGCCGAAGCTCCGGACCGCCGGCGCCGACCGCGTGATCAAGCCGTACGAGCTCGTCGGTCGCAGGATCGCGCAGCTGGTGATCAGGCCCGCGATGGTCGAGTTCGTCGATACGATCGCGCGATCGCATTCGGGCGAGATCACGATGGAAGAGATCACGGTGACCGGCACGAGCGCGCTCGTCGGTGTCGCGCTGAAGGATACGACGATTCGAAGCAAACTCAACGTTATCGTCGTCGCGATCAGGCGTGGAACCGACGACCTGGTCTACAATCCCGGGCCGACGATTGTCTTTGAGCCAGGGGACGTGCTGATCGCGATCGGACGCAAGACCGACCTCAAAGAGCTGTCGACGCTGTGCGGCGCCGCGGGGAGCGGGGCGTAATGTCGGACGATTCGTCGTGGCCGGGAGATCCGCCGGTCCGTGCGGGTGCGTTCGACGCGCTGACGCCCGACCTCGTGCTGACCGCGGTGGAAGACGCGTTCGACCTCGTGCTCGACGGTACGATCGACCCGTACCCGAGCTACGTGAACCGCGTCTACGGGCTGCGCGACGACGACGCGCACGAGTACATCGTGAAGTTCTACCGGCCGGGCCGGTGGAACATCGACGCGATCGCGGCCGAACACGAGTTCGTGCTTCAGTGCGCCGAGGCCGAAGTGCCCGTTGTGCCGCCGCTGCCCGACGCCGACGGGTACACGCTCCAGTCGTTCGAGATCGAGTCTGCTCCGGGTCAGTCCGACGCCGGTCAGCCGGACAACGAGTTCGTGTTTGCGGTCTACGACAAGCGCGGCGGGCGCGGGTTCGACGCCGAACGCGACGACGACTGGTTCCGACTGGGCGCGCTCGCGGGGCGACTCCACGAAGTCGGCCGTCGCGGTAGCGCGCCCGAACGGATCGTCTGCACGCCGCTGTTGTCGACCGCGCGCTTCGTCGACGAGCTACGCGCCGCGGCCGTCGTCCATCCTGAGCTCTCCGACGAGTTCTTCGCCGTTGCCGACGGCGGCGTGTCGGCGATCGCGCCGCTCTTTGACGGTGTCGAGGTGTGCCGCATTCACGGCGACTTTCACCGCGGCAACGTGCTCGAACGCGCGGACGAAGGGCTCGTGCTGATCGACTTCGACGACATGATGACCGGACCGCCGGTGCAGGACCTATGGCTCCTGCTCCCCGATCACGCGCACGCGTCGCGTCGGCAGCTCACGCATATCCTTGACGGCTACGAGCAGTTCGCGCCGTTCGACCGGTCGACGCTCGGCCTCATCGAGCCGCTGCGCTTCATGCGGATGATCTACTACCTGGCGTGGAGCGCGCTCCAGCGCGACGACAACCGATTTGTGCACGCGAATCCCGACTGGGGCACGCGTGCGTTCTGGATCCAGGAAGTCGAGGATCTGCGCACGCAGCTCGGTGTCATCCGCGACGACGCGTCGCAGTGACCACGGCTCGCGCATCGACAGCGACGCGGATCTTCACTATGCTTGGCGCATGCCGTACGATCAACCAGTCCGCCGGTACGACGCCGACCGCGACGCCGACGCCGTCGATCGCATTCACCGTGAAGTTGGCTGGCTCGGCGCGTCGCTCCCGAAGCCGCGCGCCGACGCGCGCGAGCGGTTCATACGCGACAGCACCGCTTTCGTCGCCGACATCGACGGCGTCGCCGAGTGCTACGCCGCGTCGATGCCCGGATCGATGGACTACCGCGGTCGCTCCATTCCCTTTGCCGGCATCACGAGCGTCCTGACCAGCAGGATCGCTCGGCAGCGCGGGCTCGCCGGCGCGACGACCGCGGCGCTCGTGCGATCGGCCGCGCTCGATGGGGCCACGGTGATGGGGCTCGGAATGTTCGACCAGGGCTACTACGAGCGCCACGGGTTCGGGACAGGTGCGTACGATCACTACGCGATGTTCGACCCGTCGTTTCTGAACGTCCCCTACTGCCGCCGTACGCCGGTCAGGCTGACCGCCGACGATTACCAGGAGATGCACGCGGCACGGCTGCGGCGACTGCGCGCGCACGGGGCCGTATCGCTCGACTCGTCGGCCACGACCGAGTTCACCGCGCGGCGCAGCGACGGCGACTTCGGGCTTGGCTTTCGCGACGGCGCCGGTGGCGAGCTCTCTCACCATCTCTGGGTGAACCCCGACCGGGCGGGGACCGGCCCGTACAAGGTCCTCTGGATGGCGTACGAGACGTACGATCAGGTGGTCGAGCTGCTCGGACTCCTGCGAAACCTGGGAGACCAGGTCTACCTGGTTCGCGTCGTTGAGCCGGGTGGACTCCAGATCCAGGACTTCCTGGACCGGCCGTTCCGGCGGCACGCCGAGGCCAAGGGCGGCGCGTACGAGACGTACAGCACCGCGGTCGCAAACTTCCAGTTTCGCGTCCTGGACGTCGAGCGCGCGGTCGAAGCGGTCGGCACCGCGTCGGCGGCCGCCGTGTCGATCCGCATCGACGACCCGGCGGCACGCTACCAGACCGACGGTTGGGCGGGCGTCGGCGGCGTCTACCGCTGCAGCTTCGGCACGACGAGCCACGCCGAACGGGTCGACGCGGCCGGGGGCGCCGCATCGTCGGTCGACCTCACGATGGGCGTCGCCGATTTCACGCGGATCTGGCTCGGTGTGCTTCCGGCCACCACGCTCTACGGGCTTGGTCGCGTGACGGGTGACCGCGACGCCGCCGTGACGCTCGACTCGGTGTTCGTGGGGCCACAGCCGCACACCGACTGGATGTTCTGATCAGGAATGTTATAATGACGTCAGTATAGTGCTATCACGCTCGGCGCCTGATCGAGTACGCTCGGGCGCGGAGGTACTATGGCAGATCTGAATGCGATTTCCGAAGCGCTCCAGAAGGGCAAGGCAA
>SKVA01000125.1 GCA_007129695.1 Spirochaetaceae bacterium
AAGGGAAACCAGGAGCGTTCGACTTCACCCGGTTCAACCCCCGGTACTGGGCAGCGCTCGAGAAGCGGATCGCGCAGCTACGTGACCTGAACGTCGAAGCCGACATCATCATCTTCCATCCGTACGACCGGTGGGGTTTCGCGACGATGAGCGCGGCGCACGACGATCTGTACCTGGAGTACCTGGTCGCGCGCCTGTCGGCGTTCCGGAACGTCTGGTGGTCGTTCGCGAACGAGTTCGACCTGATGAAGGAGAAGACCACCGCCGACTGGGACCGGTACTTCAGGATCGTACAGACCGCCGACCCGTACCAGCACCTCCGGTCGGTTCACAATTGCCGCGCCTTCTACGATCACAACAAGGCGTGGGTGACGCACGTCTCTGTCCAGCACTCAGACGTCGAGCGGGTCGACGAGTGGCGCTCGCAGTATCGAAAGCCGGTCGTCATCGACGAGTGCTGCTACGAAGGCGACATCCAGCACAACTGGGGCAACATCACCGCGCAGGAACTGGTCCGACGGATGTGGGAGACCACCGTCCGCGGAGGCTTCCCGACCGGTCACGGTGAGACCTACCTCAATCCCGACGACGTGCTCTGGTGGGCGAAGGGCGGCATCCTGCGCGGCGACTCTCCCGCGCGGTTCGCCTTCCTGCGGAAGATCATGGAGGAGGCACCGCTGGGAGACCTCTACCCCGAGCGCGTCGGACGGCTCCATCCGGTTCTCGCGAAGCGCAACGAATGGTATCTGTACTACCTCGGCGTTCGGCAACCGAGCATCTTCGACGTCGATCTGCCGGCCGACGGCTCCTTCGCCGTCGATCTGATCGACACGTGGGAGATGAAGTTGACCCGGCTCAAGGGAACGTACAGCGGCCCGACCCGCTTCGAGCTCCCCGGCAGGCCGTGGATGGCGATCCGGGCGGTGAGGAAGGGGTGATCCGTCGGCTGGGGAGTGACGTCGGCCGCGCCTGACGCCCGCGGCGCTTGACGCCACGCGGCGCTTGACGCCGCAGGGGATCCGGGCTACAGTTGTGCACGTATGATCACTACTGTACGGATGTTCATTCTGCGTCGGCCGGAGGGGTCGCGTGGACGGCGCTAACGACTCGCGTCGGCTCGTCTACCGCATCGCCCAGGCGTACTACGACGAAGAGCTCACGCAGGCCGACATAGCCGAGCGGTTCGGCATATCCAGGATCAAGGTGTCGCGGCTGCTGACCCGCGCGCGCGAGGACGGCGTCGTGCGTATCACCGTCGTTCCTCCGGCGGACGACAACACCGCGCTCGAACGCGAGCTCGAGCAGACCTTCGGACTGCAGGAGGCGCTCGTCGTGACGCCCGCGGGACAGGAGTACGCCGACGCCATCGAGGCTATCGGGCGCGCCGCCGGCGACTACGTCGGACGCGTGTTCGACGACGGCCAGACCCTCGGCCTGACGTGGGGCAACTCGGTGCTCGCCACCGTCGACTCGATCCCGCACGCGACGCTCCCGTCTTCCCGCGTGGTTCAGCTGCTCGGGGGACTCGGCCTGCTCGAGGCGGAGATCCACGGTGCCGAGCTCGCCAGGCGCGCCGGCGACCGGCTCGGGTGCCGCGTGCGCAACATCCACGCCCCGGGGATCGTCTCTTCGCGCGAGGTGCGCGACTCGCTCGCCGCCGACCCGCAGGTGGCCGACACGTTGAAGCTCGGCAGGGAGTGCGATATCGCGCTCCTTGGAATTGGCGCGCTCGGGCCGCACTCGGTCCTGCGCGGCCACGGCTCGGTCCTCTCGAGCGCCGACTGCAAGGCGCTGCTCGGACTCGGAATCGTCGGCGATATCGCGCTGCGCTTCTTCGACGAAGACGGCGCGCCGGTCGACAACCCGTACGACGAGCGGACCATCGGCATCAACCTGGACGAGTTGCGCGGCGTGCGCCGGCGCGTCGGGATCTGTGGAGGCGGGGAGAAGGTCGGCGCGATCCTCGCCGCGCTTCGAGCCGGGCATGTGAACGTGCTCGTCAC
This sequence comes from Spirochaetaceae bacterium, assembly GCA_007129695.1. Taxonomy (GTDB): domain Bacteria; phylum Spirochaetota; class Spirochaetia; order DSM-27196; family SLST01; genus SLST01. Next base: position 2,004 of record SKVA01000125.1, read on the forward strand.
CGACGCGCAAACCGCCGGCGAGCTCTGCTCGCGGAGGAGATAGGCATGGAGCTTGTCGCACGACTCGCCGAGCGCGAGTCTGCGGGCAACCCGATACGCGTGGGCATCGTCGGATGCGGACAGATGGGATCCGGGCTCGCGCACACGGTGAACGCCGTTCGGGGAATGCAGATCGCCGCCATCGCGGACATCGATCCGCGGCGAGGCATCGACGTCTTCGCCGAGATGGGGTACCCACCCGACGAGGTCACGGTGACCGACGTCCGGTCTGAGGCCGAGGACGCGCTGCGCGCCGGGCGTCGCGTCGTGACCCAGGACGCGCTCCTCCTTCCCGCGCTCGACGGCATCGACGCGAACGTCGAGGCGACCGGCGTGCCCGACGTTGGAGCGCTGGTCGCGTGGACGAGCGTCAACAACCGCAAGCCCGTCATCATGCTCAACGTCGAAACCGATATCACCGTCGGCCTCCTGCTGAACGATCTGGCGCGCAAGAACGGAACGGTCTACACCGTCGCAAGCGGCGACGAACCGGGTGTGCTCAAGATGCTCTGGGAGCAGGCGACGCTCATGGGCTTCGAGATCGTCTGCCTGGGCAAGGGCAAGAACAACACGATCAACTACGCGGCGACCGAAGAGTCGGCGCGCGAGGAGGCGCTGAGTAAGGGGATGAACCCGAAAATCCTGGCCGCATTTCAGGACGGCACCAAGACGATGGTCGAGATGGCCGCGGTCAGTAACGCGACCGGACTCCTCCCCGACGTCCCCGGCATGCACGGTCCAAAGGTCGAGCTCGACGAGCTGGTGGCCACCTTCATCCCCGCGGCCGACGGCGGCATCTTCTCGCGGCGCGGCTGCATCGACTACACGACCGGCAACGTCGCGCCCGGCGTCTTCGCGATCGTCCACTCCGACGAACCCCGGATCCGCAAGGAGATGAAGTTCATCACGCGCGCCGACGGACCCTACTACCTCCACTTCAGGCCGTATCACCTGTGCGACCTGGAGACGCCGCAGAGCATCGCCGAAGCCGTGCTCCTGGGTGAGCGCACCGTGACCGCCGCGGGGGCGTACTCCGAAGTCGTCTGCGTCGCGAAGCGCGATCTGTCGCCCGGGCAGAAGGTCGAGGGAATCGGCGGACGCGACTGGCACGGCACTGTCATGACCCGTGCCGACGCTGTCGCGAAGAAGGCCGTGCCAATCGGCATCGGCGCCGGTGGTACCGTCGCTCGCGCGGTCAAGCACGGCGCGCTCATCACCACCGACGACCTCACCCCCGACCCCGACGCGTTCGTCTACCGCCTGCGACAGCTGCAGGAAGGCCTCCTCGCGAAGGGGGCGCTTTAATGCTCCCGCTGCCGTTCCTGCAGAACGGGGTCGCGCAGATCGCGTTTGTCGTGAAGGACCTCGACCGCACGGTGGAGAACTACCATCGCCTGTTCGGCATTGGCCCGTGGCATTTCTACACGTACGGTAAGCCGCTCGTCCCGCGGATGACCCGCCACGGGAAACCAGCCGAGTACACGATGCGCGTCGCGCTGTCGTACTTCGGTCCGATGCGCGTCGAGCTCATCGAGCAAGTCGCCGGTGACACCGTCTATCAGGAGTTCATCGACCGGCAGGGGTACGGCGTCCAGCATCTGGGCGTGCTGGTCGACGACATGGATGCAGCGATCGCGCAGGCCGCGGCCGCCGGATTCGCGATGGTGCAGGACGGCGCGGGGTTCGGCCCCGACGACGACGGGCATTACGCGTACCTGGACACCGTCGACGCGATCGGCACGATGATCGAACTCATCCAGCGACCCAAGGGTCGCAAGCAGCCCGAGAAAATCTACCCGACGCCAGAGGAGCAACAATGAGAGTCACCGAGAAGAAGATCACGTTCGGCGTGATCGTGGGAACCCGCGGCTTCTTCAACCCCGACCACGCGCGGATCGCGCGGACCGAGATCCTGGCCAAACTGGACACGCTCGGGTTCGGTTCGGTGATCCTGCCGGTCGACGCGACCGAGCACGGTGCGATCGAGACCATCGCCCACGCGACCAAGTGCGCGACGCTCTTCCGGCAGCACTCCGAGGAGATCGACGGGATCATCGTGATCCTGCCCAACTTCGGCGACGAGATCGGCGTCGTCGAGTCCATATCCCGCGCGAAGCTGGACGTACCGGTGCTCGTACAGGCGTGCCAGGACCAGATCGACAAGGTCGACGTGAAGGGCCGGCGCGACAGTTTCTGCGGCAAGATCAGCGTCTGCAACAATCTGGTCCAGTACGGGATCGCGTTCACCGACACGCTGAACCACACCGTAGAGATCGACAGCGACGAGTTCACCGCCGATCTCGACAAGTTTGCTCGGGTCTGCCGCGTGGTGAAAGGACTCACCTCCGCGCGCGTCGGCGCCATTGGCGCGCGACCGGCGCCGTTTCAGACCGTCCGCTTCAGCGACAAGATCCTCCAGCGCCAGGGCATCACGGTGGTGCCAGTTGATCTGTCGGTGATCCTGGGCCAGGCGAAGAAGCT
>SKVA01000390.1 GCA_007129695.1 Spirochaetaceae bacterium
GTACGCCTGGCCGTGTTGATTGACCGTGGTCGTGATTTTCCCGGCCGTCCGAAAAGCGTCGATCATGTAGAGCAGCGTCTGGCGCACCTGGTCGCGGAACCCGGTCTGAATGAGCGCCTCCGCGGAGATCGCGACGTCGCGAACGTAGACGATGGTGTGATTACCGGTCCCGCAGCTCAGATACGTGCCGTTCCAGTTGGCCATGATAATCTGGCGAAGGACCTGCTCAACGGTGCCCTCGAAGCGGTGAAACCCGCTTGTCGAGTGTCGTCGCCTGAGGAAGTGCCACCCTTGTTCCACCAACTGTACGGCTGCTTTGAACATTCAATCCTGTCTGACGAGAAGGTAGCCATCGCGAGCTAAACAGACAATCTGTGCGTTCCATGTCCGGCACGTGGACCTGGCACAGCGACGAGGTGCGGGTGGCGGCCGGGCCGCTACGAAACAGTCCGTGGCGATCCCTACCCCAGAACAGTGACCACGATCGACCGTGAGCCACCGCGGTTTCGGTGCTCGCAGAGGTAGAGGCCCTGCCACGTGCCGAGCGCGAGGCGGCCGCGACTGATCGGGACGGTGAGGCTTGCGCCGACGAGGGTGCTCTTCGCGTGAGCCGGCATGTCGTCGGTGCCCTCGAGCGTGTGGCGGTAGGCCGGATTGTTTTCAGGAACGAGGCGGTTGAGGATTGCCTCCATATCGCCCCGGACGTCGGGGCTTGCGTTCTCGTTGATACTCAGCGAGGCGGAGGTGTGCTGCAGGAAGATGTGCGCGAGGCCGGTGGCCGGTGCGTCGAGCTCGGAGATGCCACGCTGCACCTCGTCGGTGATCAGATGGCAGCCTCGCGATCTGCCGGTGATGGTGAGAGTCGTCTGTTGAACTGTCATAGTTGGAAGATAGTCAAAACCCACTCCGCCACTCTGGCTGCGCTCGCCGCGACCGGTTCGTGCGCTCTGATCCACTATGGACCTTGGCGGGACGAGGCACAGCGACATAGGCCGGGACCGCCGGGGGCCGCGGTCTGCCGATGCGCACGCCGATGTTGCGCGATCGGTTCGCGATCGGGTATTCTGGCGCAGCATGGCACGGTCAACCGATCTCCACGCAGTTCGCGGACGGTTTCTTGGCGCGTTGCGTAACACGCTCGACCTGCAGCTTCGCCTGCTCCACTCCACGGAGACCGATCGCGCCGCGATCGCGCGCGAGCACGACGCGTTCACCGCGTTGCTCGACGCTCTTCGCGCGCACGCCCAGCAGCCGCACGTGCAGCGCTTCTCGGTCTGGAACCAGGACGAGTTTGTCCGGGCCGAGATTGTCTACCTGAGCCGGTTCACAGATCAACTCTCCGAGCGAATCTCTCGACTGCAAGAACTGCTGTTGATCCAGGTGGAAGGGCTGGGCGAACGGCGCGCGCTCGATACTCTGGCGCGCGAGATGACCGATGACGGTCGGTTCGGCGACTCGAACCAGTTCACGCCGACGCACCGAGCGATCATCGAGCGCATCGGTGATCCGCTCGACTTCTACGGCGAACAGATCGCCGCCACGGTGTTCGGTAGCCGCGCGGCGGGATCGGACGACGGCGATCCCTCTGCCGCTGAATCGCCCGGGACCGCTGCGCCGGCCGGTGGAGCACCGGGCACTGGAGCGCCGGCCGGTGGGGAAGCGGCCGCCGAGGCGCCCGCGATGGATGAGACGTCGCGATCGCTCCAGCGCATCAAGGTCGGGGTCATCGTCGATCGGTTGACGCGCTTCCGGTGCAGCAATGCACAGGCGCTCGCGCTCGCCCTGTTGAAGGTCAAGCGATGGATCGCGATGAACGAAGAGTCGATTCGGGTCGAGTCTTCGAGCTTTCCCGATGCGGTCCTGCGAACGATGTCGCCGGGGATTTCCGTGCTGTCGGCACGCCCGCGGGATCTGCTCTTCGCGTTTCGTGGCGCGACCGAAGTCCGCGCGCTCGTCCATATCGGCGTGATCGCGCAGTCGCTCCGCGACAGTTCATTCGAGTCTCTGCTTGCCGGTTCACCTCAGGCAGCGAGCGCATCGGTTGTATTCGTGCGGGGCCCGAGCGAGACGGTCGGGAGCGCGAGCGTCGTAGGTCGCGAGCCCGATGGATCGCTCGATGAGCTCGCGGCGCTCATCAAGGCGCTCGAGTGGAGCGGTGAGTTCATGCGCCTCACGTCGGTTGTCGATCCAGCTGCCGACGAAGCGAACGTCGCTCAAGAGATCGAGACGCGCGTGATGCAGGTTGCGGAGGAGTTGTAGTGTCGTCGGGAGCCGTCTATCGCGGCGGGCCGTCTGCGGTCTGGTTGGTCGTACTCGCCGTCGTCGTCGCCGCGACGCTCACCATGGCCTTCGTTCACGAGTCTGGCGCTGCGTACGCCGCCGCTTCCGTGGTTACCCTTATCGTGGCACTGTCTTCGGCTCGGCGTCTGAAGCGGTTCTACGCGCCGTTCTTCCGTCGATGGCGCGATCTTTCGCCGGTTGCCCGCGACCGAGAGCGGGACGTTCATCGATCAAGGCGGTTCGGTCGTGGTGTCGCCATCCTTGCCCTGCTCGTTTCGATGAGTCTGGTGCCCGCGTCGCTCTATCTCGCGCTCAGGGCCGAGGTCATCCGGGGTTCGGATCTCTCCGCCCCCGGGGCTGTGTTCGTCGGGTACAACCGAGTCGCGGCACCCGAGATCGCCGACCTCATCGATCTGTTCGTCGTGCGGGGCTTGCCGCTCGCGCGCGCCGACAGTGCCGATCTCCGGTTGCTGCGAAACCTCTACTTCGCCGTCGAGGGGTACAGGTTCACTGCCAACGATCTTCGAGAGGCGTTCGAGCCGCTTATCTGGTACCGTCCGTACCGAGCGTTTCCGAACGACGTCGACGCGCTGCCGGTCGAGTATCGCGAGCCAGTCCGCTCGATCATGGAGATCGAAGCCTCCCGCCGACAGTAGGTCGATGTCTCCCCAGTAGTATTGGAATACTAACGAACGTATGGTAGTAGTGGGGAGTAGCATGGCGATCAAGGCGACGTATCAGCTGGCTCACGACACCGTGGACCGTGTTCGTGAGGCCGTTCAGTCCGGGCACGCGGCCACCATGAGCGAGTTTGTCGAGCAGGCTCTCCGTGAGAAGCTCGAGCGGCTTCGCCGAGACGCGATCCGCCGGCAGATTGCGGAGGCCGCAACGGATCCTCTCTTTCAGGCCGACGTGCGCGAGGTCTCGGAAGCGTACGACGTTGCGATCACTGACGGATTGGACGGAATCGACGCATGACGTGGCAGTGGCTGATCGCGTACGTTTGGTTCGATCCAGTGGTCGGTAGTGAGCGGCGAGTCGTTCAACCAGGCGGTTGATGTTCTCACTGTGCTGCCAATCACCACCCGTCGTCCGGATCGCCGAGTCTATCCAAACGAGGTACTCCTTCCTGCAGGTGAGGCGGGTCTTCCGGCTGAGTCAATCATTCTGGCGCACCAGATCCGTACCGTGTCGAAAAGCCGCGTGAAGCGAACGATCGGGTATCTGACCGATCGCGAGACCAGAGGCTTGGTACACGACGCGCTGTCGTTCCACCTCGAGCTCTACTGGTTCGAGTAGGACCGTAGACAAAGCCACGGGGTGGTGTAGCAACGGTTGTCCCCTCCTGTCTGTTCGTTATACATTAGCTCCGCAACCAACAGCAGATGGACTCTATCCGTACCGCGGGTGATTCCTTCGGCAGAAGCGAGGCAGAATGAAGATCATGATCTGGATGCTCATGGCGCTGACACCGGCGGCGGCGTGGTCGGTGTACGCGTTCGGCGTGCACGCGCTGGTGCGGATCCTGACCGGGATCGCGTCGGCCGTCGCGGCGGAGGCGATCTACCAGAAGCTGACCGGGCAGAAGATCACCGTGACCGACGGAAGCGCGGCGATCACCGGTATGCTCCTGGGCATGGCGGTGTCGATATCGACGCCGGTCTACGCGATCGCCGTGTCGGCCGCATTCGGCATCGTCGCCGGGAAGCAGCTGTTGGGCGGACTGGGGAAGAACCTGTTCAACCCCGCAATGTTCGGGCGACTGTTCTATCTCTTCGTCTTTCCCGATTCGATCATGCCGTGGCGACGCCCCGTTGACCTGGTGACCACCGCGACCCCGCTCGAGATTCTACGCGAGACGGGCCAGACCGCGGGCGTGCCGGTCCTGGATATGTTTCTGGGACGTATCCCCGGAACGATCGGCGAGATCTCCGCGTTGGCGCTGCTGATCGGGTTCTCGCTCCTGGTTTTCAAGAAGTTCGTCCGGTGGCGGATTCCGGCAGCAGCGTTCTCCGTGGTCCTGGTGCTTGCGCTGATCGCCGGACAGAACCCGCTGTTCCACTTCTTTGCCGGCAGTCTGATGCTGGGGGCGTGCTTCATGGCCACCGACCCGATGACCTCACCGCGGTTCCCCAAGGGGCAGATCGTCTTCGGCATCGGGATCGGGCTCATTATCATGAGCATGCGCTGGTGGGGCTGGCAGACGCCCGGTGAGTACATCTTTACCGA
>SKVA01000364.1 GCA_007129695.1 Spirochaetaceae bacterium
CCGCTGATCGTCCTGGACCGGCCGAACCCGCTCTGCGGCACCGTCGTCGAAGGGTCGGTCCTGCGCCCCGAGTACGCGTCGTTCGTCGGCCGCCACCCGGTCGCCGCGCGGCACGGACTCACCGTCGGCGAGTACGCGCGCTTCGTGAACGCGACCGCCGGGATCGGCTGCGATCTACGCGTCGTCCCGGTCGTCGGATGGGAGCGCGGGTATTACTTCGACGAGCTGCCGCTCCATTGGGTGATGCCGTCGCCGAACCTCCCGACGATCACGAGCGCGCTCCTGTACGTCGGGACCTGTCTGTTCGAAGGAACGAACGTGAGCGAGGGACGCGGAACGACGCGTCCGTTCGAGCTCATCGGTGCGCCGTGGATCGACCCCGACCGTGTGCTCGCATCGGTCGATCCCGACGCGATCACCGGTGCGCTGCTACGCGAGTGCCGTTTCCGGCCCGTCGCGTCGAAGCACGCCGGCGAGCTGTGCGCGGGGTTCCAGGTCCACGTCGAGGATCGTACGCGCGTGCGCCCGTACCGACTCGCGGTCGCGCTCCTCGACGCGATCCGGCGTACGTGCGGGGAGTTCAGGTTTCTGCCGCCGCCGACCGGCCGTGGGCGGCACTTCATCGATCTCCTTGCCGGTGATGACGCGCTCCGCGACCCCGGCTTCGATCTGAGCGCGTACCTGGATCGCTGCGATCGGGAGGCCTCAGGCTTCGCTGCGTCTCGCCGTGAAGCGCTGCTCTACCCCGAAGAGCGCGCCGAGCCACCCGACGCCTCGACGACGACTCCGTAGATCCGCGACGCGAACTCGTGACGCGCCGGCGGCCGGCCTGCTCTGACCGCCTGCCCGGCTTCCCGCGCGATACGGCACGCGATGCGTGCTGCTTCGTGTGACGCGCGTGCCCCGTGCGATGCGTCGCCTTCCAGCGCGGCCGCCGCCCGCGCAGCCGCGTCCGCGGACAGTGGTTCGTCGGGGTCGATCCACGCCCGGTTTGCCCAGCCCTCCGAACGGTAGCGCAGCCCCAGGACGCCGTGCGTCGCGCACCAGTGAAGCGCGCGGTACGCGGCGTGGCTCGCCGGCGCGTCGATCGCCGGAACCAGATACGCGTGCGCGTCGAGCAGCACCGACTGGAGTACGCCGACCGGCAGCGACCCGGGTTCGCAGCCCAGAGAAACGCAGAGCGCGGCCGCCGCACCGGCAGCCTGACCGAGCTGCATCACGACCGGCTGCAGCCGCGTGCACCCATTGACCAGCCCCGTGACGCCGATGCTCTTCTCTGCGACCAGGACGCCGCCTGTGCCCGCCGGAACCAGAACGCCGTACGGGACGCAGAACGCAGAGATCGACGGGAAGTCGATGCGCGGCGCGTGCGGATCGTTCGCGCGGTGGTGGTCGAGCGGGTAGTCGCCGACCGCGACCGATGAGAGGAGCGCGCTGCTTTCGTGCGGTGCGGTCAGGGCGGCGGTCGTCATCGTCGCAATCGCGCGGATCCGCCGCGCCTCGCGGATGTAGGGAATCAGCGCGTAGCTCCCGCCGGGGTAGACGCGCGGCCGTCTGATAGCAGACCCGTACGCGCCGGCGAGCGCGCGGATGAGCCGCGCCGTCTTCCTGCGTCCGGCGGCCGTGACCTCCGCGCGCGTAGACGGATCGAGGTAGTCGCCGTAGCAGTCCTGCGTCGGCCAGTTCAGCATCAGGAGGTCACCGGGCAGCCGTCCGTAGTCGAGCAGCCGGTTCCACGTGATCGGCGGATCGCCCAGGATCCGCTCGTACTCGTCTCCGGGAGCGAAGGTCGGTCCGGGCGACGCATCGGCAAAGCCAGACGGCGGCGCGCCGATCGTCGCGCACCAGGTGAAGTCCTGCGGATGCGGCAGCGCGACCTCCGGCGCCGCAGGCTCGCCGGTCTCATCGCGCGCCTCGAGCCCGACTCGCCACGGCAGCCCGGCCGCGACCACGCCGTCGCCGTACTCGTCGGCCAAGATCGTGACGGTCGCGTCGATCGACCGCTGCTGCGATCCGGCGGCGCTCACAAAGCGAGCGCCGGTGATCCGGTCGCCCGCGCGCTCCACTGCGGTACAGCGCCACCCCAGCCGCAGATCGACCGTATCAAGCGCGTTGATCCACAATCTGAGGATGCGCTCGCCGACCCGCGGGTCGAACAGCGTGTTGCTGACCCAGCCGGTCTCCAGCCGGTCGGCGCCGCCGTAGTGCGCGCGTAGCGCCTCCCGGAACTCGCCCCAGAGCCCCGACGGGAGCATGTTGTTCCCGTCGATCGCGCTCACACCCGCCGCGGTCAGCATGCCGCCGACCCACGGAGAGGGCTCGCATACGATCACCCGTCGTCCCATCCGTCCCGCCTGTACCGCCGCGCACGTTCCCGATGCGGAGGCGCCGACGATCAGGACGTCGGTCCGTTCACGCACCGGTGAGCGACTCCAGGTACTCGCGGTAGCGGTTGTAGAGGTGGCCCGCCTGGAGGTAGGCCGACTGAGGGCTCATGAAGTGCGAGAACTCGAATGTGATCGCGTCCCGGATCCCGGCGTTCGCGGCCGCGCGGAGCTTGAGCAGGAGCTTCTCCCACTTGATCGGGAGGAACTTGATCGGCATGTCGCGGTCGAACGTCTCACAGTTCGTCCAGCACGACAGGCCATGCCGATCGGCGAGCCGCTTGTTCACGTGCAGAAAGGCCGGGAGTTCGTGGAACCCGACGTGGCCGTCCTGGAACGCGACGATGTCGACGCTCCCGCGGATCGTCGAGAAGATCGAGTCCCACTCGCGCTCGTGCATCGCGACCGAAACCCCGCCCTCCCGGCTCGTCCTGGGGTCGTCCTGGCCGAGCGCCTTCGGACCGTCGATGTACGGTGAGATCATGACCGGCAGACCGCCCGAAATCGACTTGCACTCGGTGCCGAGCTCGGCGTAGAGCTCGGCGATGCCGTCGACGTTGCGGCTGCACTCCTGCGACAGGTACCAGCCGCTAAACGCCGGCGAGCCGCCGTACGCGTTCCACGCTTCGTCGATGACCCGACGATTGACCTCGATCTCCTTCCGGTACTCCCTGTTCACCCAGTACCGGCCCGAATCGTAGAGCCCGAAGAAGAAGCGCATTGCGTGCTCCTCGCTCAGGTCAAGAAACATCCGCACCAGATCGACCGGAGGCTCGAACGCGTGCGCGCCGTTCACCAGGCTCGCCGACGGGTAGGTCAGCCAGTCGCGGTATCCGCACCGGATCAGCACGACCGTGTCGATGCCGATCGCCTTCATGTGCGCGAAGTCGGCGTCCCACTCGCGCCGTCCCCAGTTCTGATGCGGGATGTCGTGGCTGATCTCGTCCAGGAAGGTCGCGCTAATGCGCACGGTCGAGCTCCCCGATCGCCTGATCGATCCCGGCCAGGCTGTCGTCCAGCCGGGACGGTCGGCTGCGCGCGTGCCACAGCGTGGACAGCACCTCACGCACCGCCGTAAGCTCCTCCCGGTGTCGCGCGATGTCACCCGTGGCGGGCGTCTTTCCCGCCCGCACCGACCGCGCGAGCAGCACGCGGCGCGCCGCAGCGCGGTTCATCAGATTGGCCAGCGCGTACTCCTCCAGAGCTATCGCTTCGAATCGGGATCGCTCGTCGCGCTTTGCGGGCGCGCTCTTCCACGACTCGCCGGCGATCGAGTCGGCGGCGTCGATCTTCCCCTCGAGCGTCGCGTCGTCTATCCCGACCCCGTCGATCATCGTACGCGCCTTCGAGAACTCCCGTCCGAACGTGTCGCCGCCGGCCAACGGCTCGAGCAGCGCATGGTAGGCCCAGTAGCCGTAGTCGTCGTCGCCGATCGTCGCTATGACGTGCGCGATTCCGGTCCCGCGGTCGCCGTACGTGTGAGCGGTGAACCGGCGGATGAACTCATCGGAGTCGGGACCCGCGACGCCGGAGAGATTCCACGAGCACGCCGCGCCGTACGCCGCGCCGAGGAGGCTCACGCCGAGCGTGTTCCGGTGTCCACCGTCGCCCCAATCGGTGTTGAGTAACCCCTCCGCCCCCGACTTCAGCGCGACGCCGGTGAACTCGTGGATGTTGCGCATGCTCGTCGGCAGCCGCGTTCCGTGGCTCTGCCACCCGTGCGTCCCGGGGCAGCAGACGAGTGGCAGGCCCGCGTCGACGAACTCCCCCGTCCGCAGTACGCGCTCTCCGCCCGGTGAGTACTCCCAGTTCAGGAGCACGAGTTCGGGCGGAAGCGATCCGATGATCTCGGGGTGCTTGAGCACGATGTCACCCCAGAGGTTCATCCGCTTCCCGTGCGCGACCGACAGCTCCCGGAGCTTCAGTACGAAGTCCAGGTAGACGCGTCCAAGGCCCGACTCTTCAGCGGCCGTCCTGGAGCGGCCCTGTCCGAGCTCCCACGGCTCGTCGCCGCACGCGTTGAAGTCGGTCGCGCTGAACAGCGGAAGAAACTCTGCGTACATGTCGGCGACCAGCGCGATCGACCTGGGGTCGAGCGGGTTGAGC
>SKVA01000391.1 GCA_007129695.1 Spirochaetaceae bacterium
CCGGTACCGAGATGGCCGACCAGCTCGCGAACGTTCCCGCGGGGACCTACCTCCTCGTCGGGCACCCTGCGATCAAGGACGAGGAGTTCGCGCGGTTCAAGCTGCCCGGCCGTCCGGTCGGCGAAGAGGCGATCAACCGTAACCGACAGCGGCGGATGTTCATGGATATCGAGATCGTCGACTACTGCGAGAACGTCGGGATCGAGCTCTGTCGCTACTGCGACGTCTAGTCGGCGTGGAGCGTCACGATCCGTCGACGTCGTTCCAGTTCGGCTCGTGCATCGGGCGCAAACGTCATCCGGGCCGACGGATCGGGCCCCGCCTGCATCACGACCCACGCCGTTGCGAGCGACCGCACCGTCGCGGCGATCGTGATCCGCGCGTCGGCGGGCTCGATGCGGCCGCAGAACCGCTCGCACGTCGCGTCGGTCGGGTGCTCGAAATCGCAGTGCGTCGTGAACGGGATGCGCAGCGCAAGGAGCGGTGAAGAGGGGGGCATCGCGCGGGCCATGTTCGCGTCGGCGTTGCACGAGCCGGGCTCGGCAAAGAGGTAGAGCGCGGGCATCCTCAGGCGGACGACAGAGTCGCTGTGCGACCCGCTGTCGACCGCATCGAGCCCGAGGTACGCCGTCGCCCGGCGGTCGCCGTTGGCGGCCAGGAGCGCCGACAGCCCACCCGCGCTGAACCCCGCGTAGACTACCGGCGTCGATCCGGGCGCGAGCTCGGCGGCGACGTCGGTGAGGTCGTCGGCGTTGCGATCGTGGTTACCCGCGAACGGCGTCGAGTTGCAGAACGACACCGCGACCGCGTCGACGCCCCACGATGCCCAGTGTTCGGCCCAGCCGCGCATCGACTCCAGGCTGCGCAGGAATCCGTGCGCCAGTACGACCAGCGGCCGCCCGCCCGGATACTCCGACAGATCCACACCGACCGACCGGTACACGACGTATTCGACCGTGCAGCCGTGTTGCGACACCATTGCGCCGGTCTGCGTTTCGACCGCCCACCCACCGGGTTTGGCGAACCGGGCTATCGCGTCGGGCAGCGGATCGGGAATCTCGATCGGGTCCACCCGCGTCGGCCGCGTCGCGCACGATCCGAGCGTCGCGATCAGGAGCGCAGACAGCGCCACTGCCGCGTACCGCGCCCTGCGGCTACGCACGTCCGAGTTTCTCAAGCCAGACCTCTCGGTTGAAGCCGAAAACGTACTCATCGCCTATCTCCAGAACGGGGTAGGGGACGTGTTCGCCATACTCGTCGCGGAACGCTTTGAGAACAGGCCGCCGGACATCCGGGGCGAGTGTGTCCAGATGCGTCATGTCGAAGGCCAGTCCCTGCTCCTCAAGCAGCTGCCTCCCCTGCTCGCAGTGTTCGCAGTACGACAGACCGTACAGGCAGACCCGGTGCTCCGCGCGCTGCTCCGCGTTGACGTGGGTGTACGGAATCGATTCGAACATAGCGAGCCTCCGGTTCATCGGTCGGCACCGATGTCTACCAAAATGGTACCCCTTGTCGGGTCGTGGTGCAAGCCGGGAGCGCGCGGGCTCGGTCTGCTACCGGAGGCGCTCAATGCGCTCATCGATGAGATTGAGCAAAGCCGAAGCCGGCGGAAGCTCGATTGGCGACTGTTCAACAGCCGCCGCGAGTCGATCGCGGCCGCGGGATCCTCAAGAGGCCGGATGCTGACGGCACCGATCGTAGCCTTGCAGGCGACCAGGAGCAGGCCCAGTCGATCCCTTGGATCGAGCTTCCAGTTTTGTACGGTGACCGACAGCAGCCACCCTTCCGGAATGAGCCCGTCAATGAACGCGATCATCGTGCTGGATCGGTACGGTTCTGTGCGGATCGGAAGCGTGAGACTGATCGGCTCGTGATTCGTCGATTCGAGCCAGTCGTGATCGTACGCAAACTCATACCCCTCATCGGTCTCGCGGATCACTCCGGCAAGCCGATCGTTCCAGTAGACCTCTCCGGCGCGGCTCATCGCTCGATCCGCCCCGGAACGGCTTGATGGCCAAACATCTGAAGCGCCTGGTTGACCTTGTCCAGGCGGACCGTCTCCTTCCCCTGCTCAAGATCGCGGACGAAGCGCAGCCCTAGCCCCGATCGGATTCACGGCACTCATCGGTTCATGCTATACCCGATCGGGGCTGCTGCTGCTTGGCCGGTTTTGCGATGCGGCGTCGATGAGACCGGCCCGACCCCATAGACGCCTCTTTGCGTACGCCCGCCGATCCCCGTATCTTTCAACACGCCGTGTGGACGGTCGCTGATGCTGCGTCGAACCTTTCGTCTTGTCATAACCATAATTGTCCCAGGCGTGCTCCTTGTGGCGCTCGCGACCGGAGGGGTTTTTTGGGCCCGGACCGTCGCGCGCGGTCTGATCGAAGACGCGGCAGAGCGGGCCGGCGTCAGCGTCGAGTACCGGCGACTGCGACTCTCTGTCGTGCACGGCGTAGTGCTCTCCGATGCGGCGGTGTCGGGCGCGACGCTTCCCGTGGATATTGACATCGGGCGCGTTCGCGTCAACCGTCGCGGGGTGCGCCTCGACGAGATATCGGTCGCGGCCGTGTCGCCGCGACCCGTCACGATCGGCTCGGTTCGCGCTGTCTTCGACTCCCCTGTGGCTCGCGGCCGGACACCGACGATCGCGACCGTCGGTGTGGACCGCGTCTGGGTCGGACTCGATCTCCTTCCTGCTTCGCGTGACGCGACGAACCCGAGCGACGATGCCGAATCCATCGCGGTGACCGGCCGCGCGCGCGACCCGATCGCGGTGGCCGGCGAAGTCGAGTCGGCGCTCTGGCGGCTCGTCGACACGGTTGCTCCAATCCTGCCCGCGATGACGACCGTGACGCGCGGACTCATCACGCTCGCCGATTCCCACGGCGACGACGCACTCGGCGTTGCGGTCGACAGCGTGAACGTTCGCGTCGATCGCCCCGAACGCCTCAACGGTGCGGAACCCGCAGTTCCCTTGATCTGGGTCGAAGCCAGTGGTTCGATGCCGTCCGGCTCGGCGGGGTGGTGGCGGGTGTCGGCGGATCTGGATCCGGGGTCACGGCGCATCGCAGCTGACATCGAGTTCGACTCGCTTGATCTTTCGGCCGTGTCGTTGCCGGTGCCGGCGGCGCGTGACCGGATCGGGGGCGTCGCGAGCGCGGCGATCGCGATCGAGCGCTCCGCGGTAACGCGCCGAGCGACCCTTTTCGGCACCGCAGCCGTCACCGACGCGGTACTGCTACTGCCGGCGGTGACCGACGCGCCGATCCACATGCCCCCGGTGAGCTACGAGTTCTCCGCGCGGGCCGACGACCTGGCCCCGCTTCGCCCGCCGCGCCTGGCGCGTCGAATACCCGGAACGACCGGGCCGGCACCGCCCGGCGCCGGGGCGTTTGACGATGCGTCGCTCGCGGGCGAAGTCGTGGTCGACTCCGGGTACCTGCGAATTGGAGATGTCAGAATGCACGCCGCCCCCGCGTTCCGCGGATTCCGCGACGGAGTCCCTGCGCGGATCGACGTGAGGCTGTCGCTGCCGCGCACGCCGGTCGCGAGCATCGCCGCCGTGATCCCCACCGAGATCCTGGGGCCGCTTTCACCGGTCGTCGTCGATGGCGAGGTTTCCTGGGATCTTGATCTGGAAGCGCCGCTTGGGAGCCTTTCGTGGGTCGGGTGGGTCGCGACCGCGAGTCTCACCGGGTTTGAGATCGTCGAAGCCCCGCGTGAGCTCGACGTGCGGTCGCTTGCCGGACACTTCCTGCTCAGGATCGCCGAGACAGACGGCCGCGACCGGGTCGTCCGGATCCCGGCTCATCGCGGCGGAAGGCTTCCCGGCGAGCGCGGGGTAGAGTCGGCAGCGTCGGTGGCGTGGAGCCCGACGGCGTCGGCGACGGGAGGGCCGGCCGATCCGCCCGCTCCGCTGCTCGGCATGCCGTCTTCGGCCGAGCCCGACCCGGCGTACGTTTTCGCGCCGCTTCACGCGATCGCGCCGTCGCTGATCAGCGCGGTGATCACCGCGGAGGACGGCGAGTTCTACCGGCACGACGGCGTGAACTGGATGCAGGCAAAGAGCGCGCTCGAACGAAACCTTGCGGCCGGCGAAGTCGTTGTAGGCGCGAGCACGATTCAGATGCAGCTCGCGAAGAATATCTTCCTGGACCACGAACGGCTCGCGTCGCGGAAGCTCCAGGAGGTGCTGCTGGTCGCGCTGATGCGGTTCGGCGCCGACCTGTCGCGCGAGCGCGCGATGGAGCTCTATTTGAATATCATCGAGTTCGGTCCCGGAGTCTACGGGATCGAGCACGCCGCGCGCTACTACTTCGACACGACGCCCGCCCGACTCACGCTCGCTCAGTCGGTGTGGCTCGCGAGTATCATCCCGAGTCCGCAGCGGTTTCACACGCACTTCGTGAATCGGTCGATCCCGCCGGGGTGGCTGCGGCACATGCGGAGCATCATGGATCTGATGGTCGAGCGGGGCCGAATTA
>SKVA01000150.1 GCA_007129695.1 Spirochaetaceae bacterium
GCGCATCCGCTCGATCGCGTCGTCGAAGTCGACGCCGAAGCGGCCCATCGTTTCTTCGTCCGAGGCGATGATCTCGACGATTGGACGCGTGTCGTCCCCGAGGAATCCGTCGGACGTGATCACGCCAGGCTGCATATTCGCCTGGGCTTTCGCAAACTCGGGGGACATTTTCATCGTGGCGCTCCTATGCGAACTTGTCGAAGTAGATCCTGTCTTCGGTCATGTCGTTTTTTCGCATGACCGCCATGCAGGCGTCAAGCATACCTGGGCTGCCGCAGAGGTAGCCCTCCAGGGGCTGGCTTCGGCCGATCTTTTCCTTGAGATATCCGTCCAGCACCTCGGTTATCAGCCCAGTGGGACCCGTCCACTCGTCATCCTCCTGCGGCTCGCTCAGCGCGGGGACGAAGTGGAACTTGTCGTACTTGCCGTCGAGCTCGTAGAGCCAGTCCAGGTAGAACATGTCCTTCTTCGTTCTTGCGCCGAAGAAGTACCAGATCTCCCGTGTTTCGATCTCTCCGGTTTCGATCATATGGTTGAAGATGCTCTTGAACGGGGCCATCCCCGACCCGCCGGCGACGCAGATCATCGTCGCGCCCGTCTCCTTCACGCCGAACTCGCCGAACGGACCGATCACGTTCACCTTCTGACCTTCTTTGAGGTGTTCGTGCACGTACGTGGTAACGATTCCTCCAGGTACGAGCCTCACCAGAAACTCCAGATGGTTCTTGTCGCTCGGAGCCGAGCTCATCGAGTACGCACGCTGGGTCGGGGTCTTCACCTTGTCGTAGGGCGGAACCTCGAGCTGTCCGTACTGGCCGCAGACGAAGCTCGTTTCTTCGCCGTCGGGAAGCTTCACGTACACTTCCTTGATGTCGTGCGTGACGTCGGTGATCCGTTCTATAACGCCCGCGTATTGCCTGACGTTGAACAGCGACTCGGGGATCTCCAGCTCCAGATCCTCCTTGCACTTTATCTGGCACGACAGGCGGACGTTCTGCTCGATCTCGTCGGGCTCGAGGTACGGCGTTTCCGTAGGAAGATGCGGACCGATGTCGGTGATGACCTTGACCTTGCACGCACCGCAGCTACCGCGTCCGCCGCACGCACTCGGCACGAAGATGCCGCTTTCGGCGAGCGTCTGGAGGAGTGGGGCGCCTCCCTTGATATCAATCTTCTTCTTACCGCTGTTGATGTCGAGCACCAGATCGCCGTAGTTGTTGACGATCTTGTCGGTGATCGATATCAACGCACCGAGTACCGCGCTGATTCCCGCGACGGACAGCGGCGCTACGAGCGCCTGGACGATCATGGGTGTTTCCTGCATCTTGCCTCCCTGCTCCCGGCTGTCTACTGGACCTGCAGCATACCGCTGAAGCCGATGAATGCCATCGCCATGAAGCCGATCGTGATCATCGTGATGCCGGCTCCCTTGAGACCCGCGGGTACCGGTGCCTTATCGACCTTCTTTCTGATCGCGCTGAGCGCCATGATCGCGAGCCACCACCCAAGGCCACTCCCGAATCCGAACACGATCGACTGGATGAAGCTGTAGCTGCGGATCTCCATGAACAGCGACACGCCCAGAATCGCGCAGTTCACCGTTATGAGCGGCAGGAATATACCAAGGTTCATGTAGAGCGTCTGGCTGACCCGGTCGATGATCATCTCGAGCATCTGAACGACGGCGGCGATCACGATGATGAACACGATGAACCTGAGGTACACCAGGCCGAGCGCTTCGAGCAGCTGCAGCACCGCCCAGTTCACGCCGGTGGTGACCGTGAGAACGACCACGACGGCGAGCCCGAGTCCATTGGAGCTGGTCATGTCCTTCGAGATCGAAACGAACGAACACATCCCCAGGAAGTTCGCCAGGAGGATGTTGCTCGTGAAGATCGACGCAAAAAACAGCGCGAACGGGCTGATCGCTGGACTCATGCGGGTGCTCCTTTTCTGTTCATTGCCGACTTGCCGGCCCAGATCACGAAGCCGAGCAGGAAGAATGCGCTCGGCGGGACTACCATGATTGTCCACGGGATGAAGCTCTCCGGCAGGATCTGGAAGCCGAAGAGAGTTCCGAATCCCAGTAGCTCGCGAACAAACGCGATCAGCATCAGGACTCCCATATAGCCAAGACCGCTGGTGACCCCGTCCCAGAAGCTGATCACCGGGCCGTTGCTCTGCGCAAACGCCTCTGCCCGGCCCATGATGATGCAGTTCGTGATGATCAGCCCGACGTACGGACCAAGGTTCCGGCTGATCTCCGGCAGGTACGCCTTCAGCGCGATATCGACGATGATCACGTAGAACGCGATGATGAGCGTCTGGACCATCATCCGCACCTTGCGCGGCATGAAGCCCTTCAGGAGAGACACGGTCATGCTCGAAAATCCGGTGACCAGCGTAACTCCGATCGTCATTATCGCGGTGTTAGTCAGCAGGTTCGTGACGGCAAGCGCCGAGCATATACCGAGCACCTGCATGAAGATCGGGTTGCTCGTCCAGAGGTTGTTCTTGAGGATCGCGCCGGGGCGCGTGTCTACGTCGCTCATGCATCGCCTCCACTTTCCAGCAGATCACGGAATTGCTCGCGAGTTTCTTCCGACCTGAAGGCCGAAAGCTTCGCGTTGACGATCGCTTCGATCGCGTCGCTCGTCCGCGTCGCACCCGTGACGCCATCGACACGGCCCGCGGAAGGGTCGGCGGGCTCCATGACGCTGACGGTGATCCGACCATTCGAAATGTTCAGGCCCTGGAACTGCTCCTTGAACCACGGCTCGTTGATCCGCCCGCCGAGACCGGGCGTTTCGTTGTCGTCGACGAACTCGATGCCGACCATGGTATCGAAGTCGTCGGCGACCGCGATGAACCCGGCGATTGGACCCCAGAGCCCGGCCCCGACGAACTCCATCGCGTAGATGACGCGATCGTCGCCGCGACGCGCGAACAGACCGGCGTTCTCATCGGCGAAGACTCGGTCGAACTCCTCCTGAATCCTACCGGGGTCGCTGACGTCGACACCCATCGATGCGAGCACCGCGCGCTGTCGAGCTATGATCTGGTTGAGTTCGACGCGCTCGATCGTGACCTGGTTCGTCATCGACAGGAGAAAGACGAACGAAAAGCTTACGATGAAGATGAAGACGATAGTGTAGAGCGTACTCTGCTTGTTCATCTACTGATTCCCTCCTGTGGCAACGGTCTCTGCTCCGGCGCCTTGCCCGCCGGTTCCCGCGTTCTTCGCAGCGGGTTGCTTCGATGTCGGCTTCCTGGGCTTCGCCTTGGGCTTAGGCATCAACTCGTCGATCAGGCTCGCGAAGGTGTTCCCGATCAGAACGCCGAAGCTGGTTCCTTCGGGGAAGCCGGCAAACACGCGTACGAGCACCGTGACGCTGCCGATCAGCGCTCCGTAGAGCCACTGACTCGCCGGCTTGTTCGGCGCGCTCACCGGGTCGGTCGACATGAAGACCGACACGTAGAGGATGCTCCCGCTGATCATCGCGAAGTGGGGTACCAGATCGGACAACCCGGCAATGTAGAGCCCGGCGTGCAGTGCAAGCGCGCTGAAGAAGGTCGACACGATGAGCCGCCACTGCGCGGTCTTCGTGACGATCAAGTACACAGCCGCGGCGAGGATCAACCAGCTCGCGGTCTCACCCATGCTGCCCAGCCTGAAGCCGAAGAACATCTGCCAGAAGTCGAGCGCGCCGGCGCCTTCGCGTTCCATCACGATGAGCGGCGTCGCGCTGCCGGTGACATCCATGCCGAAGACACCCTGCAGGAAGCCCGGTACATTCGGCGTGGCCCAGGTCTGCTGAAGCTGCAACGGGAAGCTGATGTACACGAACAGTCGTCCGGCGATAGCCGGGTTGAAGATGTTCCGGCCGAACCCGCCGAACATCTCCTTTGCGACGGCGACCGCGAACACGATTCCGATCGCCGCTATCCACAACGGCACCATCGGCGGGAGCGAAAGGCCGTAGAGCAGACACGTGACCAGCACCGCTTCGCTGACCTTCTTGCCGCGGGCGCGCTCGAAGACCCACTCGGTCGCGATCCCGAGCGCGAGCACCAGCGCGTTGATGATCAGAACGCGAGCGCCGAACAGGTAGGTCGAGAAGACCAGCATAACCATGAGCGAGCCTACGACCCTCCGCATGATCAGCTGCTTCTGGAAGAGTTTATCCCACATCTCCGCCTCCGTTGCGCTACACGTCGAATGGATACCGAAGAATCGATACCCTGATATCCATTAGCAATATAATCAAGAACTTTTTCGGTGCATAGCGATACCGCATATTAATACGCATCCTGTGACCGTGGAAAGCCGCGCGGCTGCTTGCAAATGGAGATCGAATCAGTACATTAGACGAAATCGAGCGCCGAATCGTCGCGACGGGCTACTCGAGACCTCCAGGTCGCAATCGACCGCGCGGCAGGCAAGCATAGAGGAGGAGAGATGGACTCCAGATCGATTCTTGGGACTCTCGAGCGCCTGGTCGAGAGCTCGAAAATCGCTATACTCGCGACGTCTGACCCCGATGGACAGCCGCACATGCGGTGGATGACTCCGACCATCCTCAAGGGGCGGCAGGGAGCGATCTACGCGGTCACGTCGCCCGCCTTCGAAAAGACGACCCAGCTGGCTGCCAATCCGCGCGTGGAATGGATGGTCCAGAGCCGCAGCATGGACGAGATACTCTGTGCGCGCGGGGCCATGAGCGTTCTGGACAACCCCGCGGTCAAAGCGCTCGTGCTCGAGTCGCTCGGGGCGCATCTATCGACGTTCTGGAAGATGAACAGCGATGAGGGGAGCCTCGTCGTGCTGGAAACCGCGCTCGACTACGTCCGGTACGTCAAACCCGCGTCGGGCGAGCGCCACGAAGTCAACCTGGGAGACGATTATGGCCAAGCGTAACACCAAAGTCGACGTATTCACCGTGGACGGAGTCGGAGAGCACAAGAAGAAGTTTCTTGTCGAGCTGCTCCGTCAGATGACGCTGATTCGGCGGTTCGAAGAGAAGGCCGCGCAGATGTACGGGCTGCGCAAGATCGGCGGCTTCTGCCACCTCTACAACGGGCAGGAGGCGGTCGCGGTCGGCGCGATCAGCGCGCTCGACCTGAAGCACGACTACGTGCTCACCGCGTACCGCGATCACGGGCACGCGCTGGCCGTTGGAATGGAGCCGAATGCGATCATGGCCGAGCTATACGGCAAGATCACCGGGTGCTCGCGCGGGAAGGGCGGATCGATGCACATGTTCGACGCAGAGAAGCACTTCCTTGGCGGCAACGGCATCGTCGGCGCGCAGATCCCGATGGCGACCGGTACCGCGTTCGCGCAGATGTACTGGAAGAAGGTCATGGGCGAAAAGCAGACCGGGGTGACGCTCTGCTTCTTCGGAGACGGCGCGATCCATCAGGGCGCGTTCCACGAGTCGCTCAACCTGGCGGCGGTCTGGAAGCTGCCGGTAATCTACATCGTTGAGAACAACCAGTTCGGGATGGGAACCGCGGTCCACCGCGTGTCGTCGGTCGAGGACTTCGAGATCAAGGCGACCGGGTTCGACATGCCCGGCATGACGATCGACGGCATGAACGTGATCGCGGTGCACGACGGCATCAGGAAGGCTCGCGAGCAGGCTCAGGCCGACGAGACGCCGATCCTCATCGACATCAAGACGTACAGGTACAAGGGCCACTCGATGAGCGATCCGGCGAAGTACCGCACGCGTGAACAGCTCGAACAGTTCCAGCAACAGGATCCGATCCTCGTGCTCAAGGCAACGATGATCGATGCGAAGATGATCGACGACGACGAGTACAAGAAGATCGACGACGATGTGAAGAAAGTGGTCAACGAATCGGTCGAGTTCGCGGAGAACAGCGACGAGCCACCCGTCGAGACGATGTACGAAGACATCTACGCGTAAGGAGCGGGAAATGGCAGAGATAAGCATCCGTGACGCGCTGAACCAGGCGCTCGATGAAGAGATGGCTCGCGACGAACGAGTGTTCCTGCTCGGCGAGGAAGTGGGAGAGTACAACGGCGCGTACAAGGTCAGCCGGGGACTGCTCGACAAGTACGGCGCTCCGCGGGTGCTCGACACACCGATCGCCGAGCTCGGGTTCACCGGCCTCGCGGTCGGCGCTGCGACCGTCGGGCTGCGTCCCGTTGTCGAGTGGATGACGTTCAACTTTGCGTTGCTCGCGCTCGACCAGGTCATCAACAACGCGGCCAAGATGCGCCACATGTCTGGCGGGCAGCTCAACGTGCCGATCGTGTTCCGCGGTCCGAACGGTCCGGCCGAGTATCTGTCTTCGCAGCACTCGCAGGCGTTGCAGAGTCTGTTCGTTCACATTCCTGGCCTCAAGGTCGCGTCGTACGCGACGCCGTACGACGCGAAGGGAATCCTCAAGAGCGCGATCCGCGACGATAACCCGGTCGTGCTGATCGAAAGCGAAATGGCGTACGCGTGGACCGGGGAGGTCCCCGACGAGGAATACACTATTCCGCTCGGCAAGGCCGACGTGAAACGCGAGGGCTCCGATATCACGCTGATCACGTACTCGAAGCCGCTGCGGATGGTGCTCGAAGCCGCCTCCGAGCTCGAATCGATGGGAGTGAGCGCGGAGGTGATCGACCTCCGGTCGCTGCGCCCGCTCGATGAACAGGCGATCTACGCGTCGGTCCGAAAGACCAACCGCGCCGTTGTCATCGACGAAAGCTGGCCGATGGCGAGCGTCGGCAGCCACGTCGCGTGGCTGATAAGCCGCAACTGCTTCGACGTCCTGGACGCGCAGGTAGAGCTCGTCTGCAGCGAGGATGTTCCGATGCCGTACAATCACCGGATGGAGCTCGCGGTGCAGCCGAGTGTCGAAAAGATCATCGACGCGTCCAAGCGCGTCCTCTACATGGAGTAACCGATGGCAGAGAAGGTCCTGATGACAGCGCTCTCTCCGACGATGGAAGAGGGCACGATCGTGGCGTGGCGAAAGAAGGAAGGCGATACCGTGTCTTCGGGCGACGTCCTGTGCGAGGTCGAAACCGACAAGGCCACGATGGATTACGAGGCGACGCAGGAAGGCGTGTTGCTGAAGATCATCCGGGGCGAAGGGTCTAGCTCCTCCGTCGGACAGACGATCGCGATCCTGGGCGAAAAAGACGAGGACGTGTCGTCGATCGTCGAACAGGCGAAGGCCGAGCCGAGCTCTTCCGACGCTGCGCCTGAAGCCGAACAGGCGACCGCAACCCCGGAGGCCAAGGGCAGCGATGCCGGCAAGGAGTCGGGCTCCGACGGCAAACCCGCCGACGACCGTGAGGCTGGCAAGTCCGCACGCGATGGCTCTTCGGGCGGATCGGTGAAGTCCTCACCGCTTGCCCGCAAAATCGCGGCCGACCGCGGGATCGACATCGCTCAGGTGTCGGGGTCAGGCCCCGGCGGACGGGTCGTGAAGGCCGACGTCGAGTCATTCTCTCCACGGACGGCAGGCGCAGCGGCGTCGTCGGCACCACGCACCGCGGCGGCCGGTGAGGATCAGAAGATCCCTGTCGGCGGCAAACGCGCGGTGATCGCCCGGCGGCTGGCCGAAAGCAAGTTCAGCGCGCCCCACTACTACCTGAAGAGCAGCGTCAGGATGGACGGTGCGATGGCCGCACGCGCCGAGCTCAACAAGGAACTCGCCGAAAAGGCGGGATTCAACGCGTTCCTGATCAAGTTTGTCGCAGAGGCGCTCAAGAGGCATCCCGATGTAAACGCGGGCTGGCAGGGCGACCACATCATGCAGTACGGTTCGATCGACATCGGGCTCGCGGTCGATCTGGGCAACGGGCTGATCACGCCTATCGTGCGCAACTGTGGCAACAAGGGGGTCGTCGCGATCGACGACGAGCTGAAGGTGCTGATCAAGAAGGCGGGCGATGGCAAGCTCTCACCCGAAGAGTACACCGGTGCGACATTCACGATCAGCAACCTCGGCAGCTTCGGTATCGAGGAGTTCACCGCGATCATCAACCCGCCCGGTGCGGCAATTCTTGCGGTCGGCTCGATCGCGAAGAGCGTCGTTGTCAACGATCAGGACGAAATCGACGTGGCGCAGATCATGAAGATGACGCTGTCGTGCGATCATCGCGTTATCGACGGCGCCGCTGGCGGACGGTTCCTGTTCGAGTTGAAGCAGATCATCGAGAATCCGGTTCGGGTTCTCTTCTGAGGGGAGTATGGCACAGTACAACTACGACCTGGTAGTCATCGGTTCGGGACCCGGCGGATACGTTGCGGCGATCCGTGCGCAGCAGCTGGGGATGAAAGCGGCCATTGTTGAAAAGGAGAAGCCGGGCGGCGTGTGTCTCAACGTCGGGTGCATCCCGAGCAAGGCGCTGATTCATCAGGCGGCGATCTATTCGACCCGCAAGGATCTTGAAGAGCTCGGGATCAAGCTCGACGAGTCCGGCTTCGACTACGCGCACGTGTTCAAGAAGAGCCGACAGGCGGCCGACCGGCTGAGCAAAGGCGTGAGCGCGTTGATCAAGAAGAACAAGATCGACTACATCGAAGGAACCGCGAAGCTGACGTCTTCGCACGAAGTGTCGATCGACGGAAAGAAGAAGATCACCGGGAAGTTCATCCTGATCGCGACCGGGAGCCGACCGCGCGAGATCCCCGGTTTCGAGTTCGATGAGAAACAGGTTCTTTCGTCGACCGGCGCGCTCTACCTCGAAACGTTGCCAAGGTCGCTCATCATCCTTGGTGGAGGCTACATCGGGATGGAGTTCGCGCACGTGATGAGCGCGTTCGGCGTCGAGGTGACAGTCGTAGAGATGCTCGACCGGATTCTCCCGCTGAGCGATCCTGAAGCCGTATCGGTGCTCGAAAAGGAGATCAAGCGACGCGGTGTCCAGATCATGACGGGCACCAAGGCAGAGAAGCTCACGAAGGCGAAGGGTGGTGTTACGCTTGAAGTAAGCAGCGCCGACGGGAATGGCGGCAAGCAGAAACTCGAAGCGCAGATGCTGCTCGTCAGCATCGGTCGAGCCGCGAACACCGAGGATATCGGGCTCGACGCGGTCGGCGTCAGGACCGAGAAGGGGTTCATCAAGGTCGGGGACTACTACCAGACCGACGTCGAGAGTATCTACGCGATCGGAGACGTCGTCGCAACGCCCGCGCTCGCGCACGTTGCTTCCAAGGAGGGCGAAATCGCGGTCGAACGGATGGCAGGGCACAGCCCTGAGAAGAAGGTCGACCCCGATCTGATCCCGGCCGCGATCTACACCGAACCGCAGATCGCGAGCTTCGGACCGACCGAGGAGCAGGCTGCCGAGCGGAAGCTCTCATTCGCCAAGGCTGTCTTCCCGTACCGTGGCGCCGGGAAGTCGGTCGCGATCGGTCACCCGGATGGGCTTGTCAAGATTCTCTACGACAAGGAGACGCACGAGTTCATCGCTGCGCACGTCGTCGGGCACGACGCGACCGAACTGATCCATGAGCTCTTGCTCGGCAAGCGCAGCGAACTGCTGCCCGAAGACCTCGCGACGATGATCCACGCGCACCCGACGCTGTCTGAGGCGGTCATGGAGGCTGCGCGCGCTGTCGAGGGCTGGGCGATTCACGCGTAGGAAGTCGCATGTTCCCCGAGTCGAGTCAGGACCATAGCCGTACAAGCGCTGTTTTGTTGCTGGTGCTGGTGATCATCGCGCTCGGCGCTGTGTTCCAGCTCGCGGCGGGTATCCTGCAGCCGCTGGTGGTAGCGCTGCTGTTGAGCTTCGTGCTGAGCCCGCTTGTCGACTTCCTTCATCGGTTGCGGGTTCCGCGCCTGATCGCAATTCTCCTGGTCATCGCGTTGCTTCTGGGGATCGGCACGTTTGCCGCGTTCATTCTGTACGCGACGATCCAGAGTCTGGTCAGGACGTTCCCGTTCTACCTCCACCGGATGATGGAACTCTATCGTCTCGTCAGCGAGGAGTTCGAGCTGCCTCCGTCGTTACTGACCGATCTCCAGGTGACCAGACAGATCGGAACGTTCATCGTGACGCTGTCGAGTGGCTTTCTGTCGTTCCTTGGCGGGCTCACGATGGTTGTGATCTTTCTGCTGTTCATCCTGCTTGAGAAGCCGTATCTACGGCCGAAGGTCATGGACGCGCTGCAGGGACCGCGGACCGAAAAGATCTGGCGGATCGTCGGGCACACGAACGCGCAGATCGGACGCTATCTGACCGTCAAGCTGATAATCAGCACCGTGACCGGGTTGCTTGTCTGGCTTTCATTCGGTCTGATCGGCGTCGACTTCGCGTTCTTGTGGGGGGTCCTGAGCTTCCTGTTCAACTTCATCCCGTCGATCGGATCGATCACGATCGGGATCATCAGTGTCGCATTCGCGGTGATCCAGTTCTTCCCTGACCTGAACCCGATCGTCGGCACGGCGGCTTCGATGCTCACGATCCAGCTGATCCTTGGCAACGTGATCGACCCGAAGATGCAGGGCGACAGTCTGAAGATCAGCCCGGTGGTGATCCTCTTCTCTCTGCTCCTGTGGGGGTGGCTGTGGGGAGTGATGGGACTCTTCCTTGCCGTTCCGCTGACTGTCGCTTTGAAGATAGTGTTCGAGAACATTCCCGGATTCGAGTTCGTCGGCGTGCTGATGGGCCGATCCGAAGTGCATGAGGAGCAGTTGCGTGAGCGACAGAAAGCGGATACTGACGGGTGATCGACCAACCGGTAGACTCCATCTGGGGCACTACGTCGGGTCGCTGGAGAACCGCGTGCGCCTGCAGGACGAGTACGAGTGCTATTTCCTGGTGGCTGATCTGCACATGCTCACTACAAAGCCGCAGAAGGAGCATGTGGAGGCGATCAGCGAAAACGCGCGGCAGATGGTATACGACTCGCTCGCGTGCGGAATCGACCCCGAAAAGAGCGTAATCTACCTCCAGAGCGCGGTAGTCGAGACCTATGAGCTGAACCTCCTGCTTGAGATGCTCGTCACCGTGCCGCGACTCCAGCGGTTACCGAGCCTGAAGGACATGGCGCGCGACGCGGAGCTGTCGGAAATGCCATTCGGACTGCTCGGGTATCCGGTGCTCCAGTCGGCCGATATCCTCCTGCCTCGCGCGCACCTGGTCCCGGTGGGAAAGGACAATGAGGCCCACGTCGAGCTCACACGCGAACTGGCTCGTCGCTTCAACTCCTACTACGACGAGGTGTTTCCCGTGCCCGACGTGATGATCGGCAACGTTCCGACGCTCGTCGGCACCGACGGAAACGGAAAGATGAGCAAGAGCCTGGGAAACGCGATCATGCTCAGCGACGACGCGCGCACGGTGGAGAAGAAGGTCAACGGCATGTACACCGACCCCAAACGCGTGCGTGCAGACATCCCCGGAACCGTCGAGGGCAACCCGGTCTTTGTCTACCACGACGTGTTCAACCCGAGCCGGGCTGAAGTGGACGACCTGAAGGAGCGCTACCGGACCGGCCACGTCGGCGACGTCGAGGTCAAGGAGAAACTAGCCGCGGCGATCAACGGGTTTCTGGAGCCGCTGCGTGAGCGACGCGCCCATTTCGAAAGCAGAACAGGCTTCGTCGACGAAGTGCTCTACGACGGCACGCTCAAGATGCGCGAACAGGCGCGCGAGACGATCGTCGCGGTCCGCAGGGCGATGGGACTCGCTGGGGTATGGAACCGGATCAGCCGGTCGGCAGAGAAGGCTCGTAAGCGCCGCGACGACCTTGGAGCGACCAAGGTCTGAGCGGCGCCAATCATCCCGCGGTCGAAGCCGTGGTGTTCGACCTTGACGGTACGCTTGTCGACAGTGAACCCATCTACCGGGTCGTTGATGAGGAGTTTCTACGCGCGAAGGGGATACAGCTGTCGCAGGCCGACTGGCACGAGGCGGTCGGCCTTGGTGGCCCCGCCTTTGTGAACCTCCTTCGGGAACGATACGGGCTGCGCAGCACAGTCGATGAGTTTGTCGCGGAGAAGGACCGTCTCTACCTCGACTACGCGCGTGGTCGCACTCGGGCGTTCCCCCGTGTTGTCGCGCTCCTGCGCTACCTCTACGTCGCCGGCTATCCGCTGGCGGTCGCGACGAACTCGCGGCGCGACGTGATGGAAGCCGTACTTGCCGATGCCGGGATCGAACGATTCTTCACCGCGACCGTCGCTGCAGACGATGTCGATCGCCCCAAACCGGCTCCCGACCTCTTTGTTGAGGCAGCCAGACGCCTCGGTGTCGATCAGCAGCGCTGTCTGGTGTTCGATGATTCGCTCTACGGGGTCCGCGGAGCGCAGGACGCCGGGATGCGCGTGATCGGTCTGCCGGACGCGAGGTATGCGTCCGGGCGCGCCGAAGGATTCGACGGCGCGGCGCTCGTCATCGATGGTGGTCCGCGCGCGATCGATCCAGCTGCGATCATCGGCATGTTCGAGCTGTACGGTCGCGACCAGTCGAAGGCGACCACGGGTACGGTGAGGCTCGACGATCGATGCGTTTCGCGGTTTCGGTCGGTCGTCTTCGAAGCGGCCCGCGGTCGCGATGCTTCGATGCCGTGGCGACACACCGATGACGCGTACCGGATACTCGTGTCGGAGTTCATGCTCCAGCAGACACAGGTGATGCGTGTTATCCCGAAGTACGAACGGTTTGTCGATCGTTTTCCCGATGTCCGGTCGCTCGCGGACGCCGATCTTCAGAGCGTGCTCGACCTGTGGCAGGGGCTTGGGTACAACCGCCGCGGGAAGTACCTGCGAGACGCCGCCGTGGCGCTTCGCGACCGGTACGACTGCAGGGTGCCCGAATCGCTTCAGGCGCTGCGGACGCTGCCCGGGGTAGGGGAGTACACCGCGGCGGCCGTCGCCGCGTTCGCGTTCGGGCAGCCGGTCGTCGTGCTCGAGACTAACATCCGCCGCGCGATTCTCTATCACTTCTTTCCGACCGCGTCGAACGTGCACGATCGCAGTGTTCGCGGCATCATCGAACACACCATCGATAGCGACGATCCCAGGCGCTGGTACCACGCGCTGATGGACTACGGCAGCCTGCTTGCGGTCGACGTCACCAACCCGAACCGCAACAGCCGGCACTACACGCGCCAGCGGTCGTTCGTGGGATCGGTCCGTCAGGTGCGAGGCCAGATCGTCGCGGCGCTCGTCGGTCACGGCGCGATGTCGGTCGATTCGCTCGAGAGGGCGATCGGTCCCACCGACTCACGATTTACCCCGGCGCTCGAAGGACTCGAACGCGACGGCATCATCGGTCGGTCGGACGGACGAGTTTCAATGAAGGACTGACACCTTCTACGACGTAGCGGCAGCTACCATCGCGCGCAGACGGTCAAGGAGGAACTCTTCCAGCGCCGGACGGTCGCCTTCGACGTCGACCATTACTCTGAACACCGGTTCGGTTCCGCTGCCGCGCATCCAGAGGAAGCCACGCGCCGAGTCGTGCGAGTCGAGCAGCGTTACCTTCAGTCCGCCGGTCTCAAGGCCGGTTCGGTTGCCGGCTCCGGGTCGTTCGCGCGTTCCTTCGTAGTTGGTGATCGCATAGGTTTCCACGCCGAGCTCGGCGTGAAGTCGTGGGCGCAGCGAAGCGAACTCGGTCGGCAGCGCCGCCTCGAACGTCCGCTTCAGTCGCGCGTGCGATGCGTCGCCGATCGACATGATCGCTCGGCTTTCGAACGAACTCGTTGTCGTGAACCTCGGCATCGACCCGATGATCCCCGACAGCGACAACGGGTCAGGGATTGTCGCTCCGATCGCCGCGAACCAGACGGTCGCCGGCGCCGGGGTCGAGTCGGTCGCACTGCCGTGCAGGAGCTTCAGCGCGCTGAGTACGGTCTGGAGCGGGTCCCTGACCGCCGCTGGATGCGTAATGTTGCCGCCGTTCGACCCTTCGCCAAGGATCCGTACAAGAGCTCCGCGGCTGCGTAGCTCGCGTGCCCGGCTTACGACGTTTGCTTCCCCGACCTCGGCGCGGTGGACCTCCACGCCGAACGCGTCGGCAATCCGGTCGACGCGCAGCGATGTCGGTCCGTTTGCGACAATCGCCGCACGAACGCGATCGTCGCTCCCGGGTACCGGCAGCGCGCCGGTGGTGACGAGCCAGCTGAGTTCGGCGACGCACACGAGCGCGAACACCGTCTGCGCGTCGATTGCCACCGCCTCGCGTGCCACCGCGTCGTATACAACCAGGTTGCCGCGGTCGCCGTCGTTGTCGGGAGTGTAGCCGACCTCGTAGCCGTCCTGGATCCGGGCGATTCGCGTGAGCTCTTGCCGACACGGCTGGAGACCCGCGCCCTCCGGGACGATCTGGTGGGCGATCTGGCCCGGGGTGTCGTTGAACGCGTACACCCGCAGGCCGCAGCTGCGCAGGAAATCCACGTCTATCGAAGACGCGCGGGCGCTACCGTTCATGTCGACGACAACGCCGGCTGCGGCCGAGCGCAGCGCATGCGTCAGCGCGGCGAACGCGTCGGGCGCGCGCGGGCCGGGACCGACCGCGGTCTCCCGCGTCGACCGTGTGTACTCTTCGAGCGCGGCACGCTTGGCCCCTGCGTGCCCGTCGTACACGAGTCGCTCTGCGTCGCCCGGCTCCGCGCGAAGCGCGTCGGCGGCCCAGTCGAGCATCACCGGATCGCCGACAAGTTCCGTCAGACGGGCGATCATCGCGGCGATGCGCGTCTGATCGTAGACACCGCCGTCTTCGCCCCCCATCTTGAGGCCGTTGTGACCGATCGGGTTGTGGCTTGCCGTGACGTAGAAGAAGCCGGCGATCTGCGCGCCAGACGCGGCGTACGCCATGATCTCAGGCGATGAGCAGATGCCGCACAGCCGCACGCCGACCGACATCGATGCGAGTGCGCGGACCGCCGCGCCCACGATCAGAGGGCCGGTCGGGCGCGTATCGCACCCGACAGCGACGGTCGGCGTGTCGATCGACTCGGCGGCCAGGCTCTCTGCGTAGCAGCGCGCCGCAAGCGCGACGATGACAAGGAGTTCACCCGACACCGTCTGCGTCGCGCTCTGCTCGTCACCGTCGGCGGCAAACACCGCGCGCCAGCCAGATGCCGAAAGGATCATCGACTCGAATGCGCTGCGAACACCCTTGGCCTCGGGCGCCCCGATCGCGAAGGGGCCGGGCAGGCGCATCAGAAGTGAAATCCGAAGCCGACCGCGAATGGTACCCAGCGTTCGCCTGTGTTCCCGGGTTCGGTCCAGAGGTAGCTGGTATAGAACACCAGCACGGCGGCGTCGAACAGGTCGATCGACGCGCCAACTCCGCTGGACAACAGAATCCCGTCGTTCTCTGCCGGGATCGGCGAGCGCGCGGTGCCGTCGGCGTAGTACCCCGCGTCCGTGTAGATCACCAGGCCGGGCACGATCGCGGGCAGGACGATCGCCGGCAGTCCCACGCGAAGCTCGGCGTTGGCGACCGACTTGAACGTCGCGTCGAAGCGTCCTCCAC
>SKVA01000475.1 GCA_007129695.1 Spirochaetaceae bacterium
GCCGGCGTGCGAGCCGATAGAGATCGTCGTACGACGTCACTGCGCCATCCACGAGCGGTACCAGGACGCGACCGGCGCAGCGGAGGTGGATGTTCGCGCGGATCATCTCGCGTGCTGTTCCTGCGAAGGTCACCGCGCCCGACGGTCCACGGCTGTGCGGGTCGGGTACGACGCGCATACCGAGCCGTTCGATCTCCTGCCGGACGATACCTTCGGTACCGCCGGCGCACGTCGCGACGAGCGTGCCCGTTCCTGGCCAGTCCATGAGCGATTCTACCCGATGCTCGGTCGCGGCGGAAGCCCGCGGTGGTGGCCGCCGCGCGAGCTTGCACCGACTCCGGCATATGTGCACGATTGGCGCGTGGCCGACAGAGACTACCGACACAACTTCCTGGTGCTCACCGCCGACGGGTTGCTTTTCTTCCTGGGGATGGCGTTCATCTCGTTCGAAGCGGTGCTGCCCGTCTTTCTGGTGCGACTTGGCGCGCCGGCGCTCGCTATCGCGGTCCTGCCCGTCGTGCAGGCGATCGGCGTGCACCTGCCGAGTATCCTTGTCTCCGCGCACATCGAGCGCTCGCCACGGAAGCTTCCGATTTTGCTCCGCTACGCGATCTGGCAGCGGTTACCGTGGGCGCTGGTCGCAGTGCTGATCCCGCTCCTCGCGGTCGGTCGACCCGGGGCGATGATCGCGGTGACGCTCGCCGCCGCGGCGGTTACGACGTTTGCCGCCGGTTTGGTGCTTCCGGCGTTCTTCGGCATTATCGCATCGACGATCCCGGCCGACCGACGCGGCGGCTTGTTTGCGCTTCGATCGGTAGTGAGCTACCTCTTCGGTATCGGCGCCGGCGTGCTCGTCCGCGTGATCCTGGACCGCACGGTGTTCCCGGCGAACTACACCGTGTTGTTCGCGCTCGCGACCGGCACGCTGTTCGCCGGGTGGTACGTGTTCAGCCGCGTCCGCGAGCCTTCACCGGCAGCCGCCGACGGTGCCGCGACGGTGGGCGCCGAGCCGGCTCCGGCAGGGCCGGTGCGGGGACCGACCCCGATGCGCGCGATCCGCCGATCGGTCGCGATCGCCCGCGACGTACTCGCGTCGAGCTCGGGGTTCAGGGCGTACAACGCGATGCGCGTCGTGCTGATGCTCAGTTTCGCCGCGACAGCATTCTTCCCGGTCTACATCGTCGAGCGCCTCGGACTTGGCGATGGGGCCGCCGGCATGTTTTCGATCCTCACCGCGGCGACCTTCGTCGTCGTGAACCCGGCCTTCGGACTCGTTGGAGACCGGATCGGGTACAAGCCGCTGTTCGTCGTGAGCTTCGTCGCGCTGGTCGCGTGTTCGGCGATCGGGCTGTTCGCGACGAGCGCGTTCTGGCTCTACTCTCTGATCGTCCTGTCGGCGGTCAGCCGGAGCGTTAATCTGTTCGCGTGGAACATGACGATCGAATACGCGCCGCCGGGCCGTACACCGTCGTTCATCGGCGCGAGCGGGCTCGTTATAGGGCTGGTTGCGCCCCTCGCGATCGCGACCGGCTGGATCGTCGACGCGTTCGGCTACGGCGCGCTGTTCGCGTTTACCGGAGCGACTGCGATCGCCGGGGGAACGATTCTGCTTCTTCGGGTCCGCGAACCTCGTCGTGCGCATCGCGAGATCAACCGCCCGGATGCTCCGGCGTAGATGGGCGCTCGGGCGGTGCTACACGCTGCGCTCGAAGACTCTGTGGAGCTTGATCCGGTGCGCACCGAGTCGGTACATGTCGCTCAGCATCAGCTCGGTCTCCTCATTGATCTGGACCATTTCGACCTCGCTGAAGCGATAGCGTGGCGATCGCACCGTCCGCGCGAGTTCCGAGTAGACGAGTGCGTTTCCGCCGAGCCGTTGGTACTGCGGTAGTATTCCCATACCGTTGAGGATCAGCCGGTCGGTGCCACGGATTTCGCGAAGCAGATCGATGAACTGCGCCGGTCCCAGGCGTCCCTTCGCGCGCTGAATCGCACGCGTCGCGTCCGGGAAGGTCAGCACGAAACCGGCCACGTTCCCGTCGTACGTGATCACTTTCTCCAGATCTGGCCGGGCGATCAACAGGAGGTCCTTGATCAGCCGTTGGAGTTCGGCGTCGGTCAACGGGTAGTTTTCCCCGTGGTCGCCGAGCGTCGTGTTGTACATCGCCGCGACGCGGGGCGCGATCAGGCGCAGATCCCGCTTCGTTCGGAACTCCAGGACCTGCAGCCGCCCCCGGCGCCGAGCCTGATCGGCGAGCCGCTCGACGCGCTCGGGCAGCACAAACCGGTCCGGGTTTGCGCCGAGCGAGTTCAGGTCGAAGCGCTTCGCGAAGCCCGCGCGCTCGTAGTGCCGTGCGTAGTACGGCGCGTTGTACGGCATCATCGTCATCGCCGCGGGCAGGTCGAACCCGTCGATCAGGACTCCTCCTCCGTAGGTGCCACCGCTGAACAGCGGGCCGCGCAGCTCGCCGAGGCCCCGGTTGTGTGCCCATCGGGCCATCGCGTCGAATAGCTCGCCGGTCACTTCGTCGTCGTCGACGAAGTCGGTGAAGTAGAAGTTGGCGCACCGCGTCCCGTGCTCTTCGTTGTAGCGCGCATTGTCGATCATCATCGTCCGCGCAAGAACGTCGTCGCCGCGTCGCACGATCAGGAACTCGACGTGCGCGTGCGCGAAGAACGGGTGGCGACCGGAAAAGTACTCACGGTACTCGCCGTCGAAGAACGGGACCCAGCAGGCGCTGTCGCGGTAGAGGCGGCGGGGGAAGTCGACGAAGGCGCGCCGGTCGGCCGCGTTCGCTACCCGATCGACCGACATACGGTCGGCATCGCGTGAATCGCTCATCGCCCGAGTGTACCGGGTTCTTTGGTGCTTGAGGAGAGATCGATAACGGAGTAGTGTTCGCGCATGATGCAGATTGCTGAGATGCTTCCGCCCGTTCAGACCGACCTCTGGACGCTCGCGAAACAGGCGGGTATACGTCACGTCGTCGGCGGGATGGCCGGTGATGCGACATCCGACGATCCCGACCGTCTCCCATGGAGCTACATGTCGCTCATGCGCGTGAAGACCGCGTACGAGGATGCCGGCTTCACGTTCAGCGTTCTCGAGGCCAGGCCGCCGCTCACGCGGGCGAAACTCGGCCTGCCCGGGCGCGATGAGGAGATCGACCACGCGATCACGCTCGTTCGTAACCTGGGATCGCTCGGTATTCCGGTCTGGTGCTACGAGTGGATGCCGGTTCTCAACTGGATGCGCACGACGACCACCGCGCTGGCCAGGGGCGGTGCGCTTGCGACCGGGTATGACCACGCGCTCATGGAGCACGCGCCGCCGACCGAGTACGGCCAGGTTCCCGAACAGACGCTGTGGGATTCTCTGCAGTATTTCCTGGACGCCGTTGTACCGGTCGCCGAAGAGAGCGGGGTGAAGCTCGCGATGCACCCCGATGACCCGCCGCGCTCGCCGATTCGCGGACTTGGGCGAATCATGCGATCGGTAGAAGCCTATGACCGGCTGCTCGCGATGCGGCCGAGCCCGGCCAATGGGATCGCGCTCTGCCAGGGCAACTTCACATTGATGACCGACGACCTGCCCGCGGCGATTCGCCACTTCGGAGCGAAGAAGGCGATCCACTTCGTCCACTTCCGCGACGTTCGCGGGAACGTCGACCGGTTTGTCGAAACCTTCCACGACGAAGGCAAGACCGACCTGGTCGAGTGCATGCGCGCGTACCGCGACGTCGGGTTCGACGGCGTGTGCCGCCCGGACCACGTGCCTACGGTCGTCGGCGACGAGAACTCGCACGCGGGCTACTCGATGTACGGACGCCTCTTTGCGATCGGATACGTTCGCGGCCTGCAGCACGCGATCTACGGAAAGGACGCGGCCGGCGCGTAGCCGGCCGGATGAGTCCGACGCTACGCGTCGATATCGACGTATCGGCCTTTTTGGTCGTCGTCCGACTCGTCGATGACGAAGGTTCCGTCGGTCGACTCGGCGTGGCTTTCGTGAGGCCGAGCTCCGGCGCCCGGCGGCGACTCATCACGATCGAACCTGGATTCGACCTCTATCGAGTCGGCCGGCTCATCGTCGTCTGGACTCTGATCGGGCGCGTCGTCGTTCTCATGGTCTGGTTTGCGTCCGCGCCCCCGCGATCCGCGGTGAATCTCGGTCCGCGGACTGCGCTCCGATCCCGGGGTACGGTCGACGTCGGGTGTTTCGGGCTCGGTCTCGCGTCGGCCTCTCTCCCACGAGTCGATCGCATTCAGGTTCGTGCTGATCATGCCTGTCTAAAGGATAATACAATCTGAGAGCCGGTGCCACGCGCGAACGTACTGGTCGGGCCGCTGGTCTCGGTCGAAGCGCCACCGCGAGCGCGTTCAAGCAGCGATGGTCGCGGTTCTTCCATGCTGGTATAGTACCAGAGGAGCCGGAGTGGCGGAATGGTAGACGCAGGGGACTTAAA
>SKVA01000486.1 GCA_007129695.1 Spirochaetaceae bacterium
AACAGCTTCCCGGCGACGCCGCGATCGACTGGATCGGGAGCGGGTCACGCACCGTCCTCCAGTCTCCGCTGCCGCAAATCGTAGCGCAGGACCTGGGCGGTCAGGTGCCGGCGTGGATCGACTACATCGTCGTGTTCGATGTCGACTCCGCCGGGACGGTGGTTCCCGGTTCCTTGATTTTCCGGCAGAACTCCGGCTACACTGCAGCCGACCAGAAAGTGCGCGAGGCGATTCAGAGGTGGCAGTTCGAGCAGGCGCCCGGTAGCCCGCGGGTGACCGCGATCGCGACGCTTCGGATCACCCGCGACCGAATCCGGTAGACGGATCGGAAAAACCAGACACCGTGAGAGATGCTATGACGATCAAGGCCGTCGGGTTTGATGTTGACGGGACGCTCTATCCAAACTCGGCGATGTACCTCCAGTCGGCGTGGTTTGCGCTGCGTCACCTTCGGCGAGTCCACGCGTACTCGCGCGTGAGGCGCGAAATCCGACTTCGACGGCCGATCGACGACCTGCGTGTGCTCGAACGCGAACTGCTCGCCGCCAGACTCGGCATATCGGAAACAGACGCGGCACGGTTCGTCGATGAGGCGATCCACGACGGTTGGGAATCGATCCTCGACCGCGTGCAACCATTTGCGGGCGTACACGAGTGCGTTCAAGCGCTTCGTGCCGCCGGCCTGCGCGTCGGCGTGAGTTCCGACTTCCCGGTAGCCCGAAAGCTCGGTCGGCTGGGGTTCGACGGGCTGTTCGACTGCGCGCTGTGGAGCGAAGAGTCGGGTTATCTGAAGCCCAACCCCGAACCGTTCATCGCGCTCTCAGACTGCCTTGAGGCCGAACCGTCGCAGGTCGTCTACGTCGGCAACAGCTACGACTACGATATCGTCGGTGCGAAGAACGTCGGGATGACCGCGGTACACCTTGCGCGACGCCCGATCGCGGGCGGTATCGCCGACTACACGACTCGCTCCTTCGCCGACCTGTGCGCATGGATCCTCGACCGAATCGGGTGATTCGGCTTCTGCGGTGAAGCGCCGGCGATTCGCCCGTTTGGATAGTCATGCGCGGCGAAGTCGGGTTATAATGGACACCACAGGCCTTCGGGGGGGGGACCATGCAATTCTCCGGTTCGGATCTCATCGTGATCGCGATTGTCGTCGCAATTCTGCTCGTCTACCGGCATCTTGACCGCAACAATCGATCGCTTGAAAAACTGAAACGGTTTGCTGACCGCGTACACGACGAGCTCGACGCGCACGTCCAGCAGAAGGTCGTCGCGATCAAGGACATGGGCATCGAGCTCGAAGTCCATCAGACCGCCGCGAAGGAAGTGCTTCGTCGCGTTCAGGCGATCGAACAGGGGTTGAATAACCGGTCCGACGACATCGAACGGATCGGCACCCGGATTGGCGAATACGACCGCGCGCTCGATGAGCTGGTGAAGATGACCGAGCGCGCCGAAGAGAACATTCAGCGGATCAAAGAGGAGTCGAGCTACGTCGATTCGGTGGGCAAGAGGATCCGGCAGAGCCAGGACCGACTCACGCAGGTGGAGAAGCAGCTGTCCGGGATCGCCGATCAGTTTGCGACCGAAAACGCCGCCCGTCTGTCCGACGTCGAAGCGAACGCTCTCGCGCATACGAAGTCGAGCCTTGCCGAACTGCGCGATGAGGTCTCGGGTTTCCAGGAGCGAATCGACCAGTTCGGCGAGTACGTGCGTGGAGCCGAAGAGCGCGCCGAGCACGCTACCGATCACGCGAAGGTCGAGCTCGAAGAGATCCTTCAGACCGTGATCAACCGCGCGCAGGAAGCGACGATCCAGAGTTCGGAACAGATCACGGACCTGCGCGAGCAGCTCGACACGATGGAGAGCGACTACCACAAACGCCTGCTGTCGCTCGCCGAACGCGGAGAAGCGATGGAGACCGAGGCGCTGTCCAAACTCCGCGAACGCATCGACGAGTCTGCGCAGCAGACCTCGCGCGAGCTTTCATCACGCCTCGACTCGAACAAGCGTGCCTTCCTCGAGCACGTCCAGAGCGGGCTGACCGAAATCAAGCGCGCCGAAGAGGCACTGATCGAGCACGAAAAGCGCATCACTGCTACGCGCGAAGAGCTCGACGCAAAAGTCGGATCGTTCCGGCAGGAGCTGTCGGCCCGGATCGACGCGGCCGGCGAAGAGGCACAACGCGCAACGCTGGCCGGAATCGAGGGACGTCTTGCCGACTACGAGTCGCAGATGACCTACCGCATCGAGCAGCTCGGTGACGTCGGGCACGACATAGAGCAGCTCGAGGCGCGGTTGCAGGACGCGATGAGTCAGGTCAAGGCGAGCGTGCGCGAAGAGTTTGCCCAGTTCGTGGCCGAGTTCCGCGAGAGTCGGGACCGGCAGCGCGGTTCCTTTGACAGCGAGATGAGCGAGCTACGCGACGCGATGGGAGCGCTCGAATCGGGTCTGACCGATCTCAAGAACGCCGCGTACGAGAACGTCGCCGCCAAGTTGCAGGTCTTCGAGGACGACTTCTTCTCCGATCTGCGCGAGCGGCAGGTATCGATGGAGCAGCGGCTGGTTGACTGGCAGGCCGCGTTTCAGGAGGAAATCGAGACGGTCGCCGCGGATGGTCGCTCAGATCGCGCCAGAATCGAAGAGGGGTACTCCGAGGAACTGAAGCGGCGCCTCGAATCGCTCCAGTCCAACGCGTACGGAACGTATGAACAGATCGAAGAGAGCATCGTTGAGTTCCAGCGCGGGATCGAGCTACGAGTGTCGGATTCGCGCGAACTGATTGCGTCGCTTGAGCGACAGATCGAGGAAGAAATCCAGCAGCTGAGTACCGACGCCAAGAGCGGGCTTCGTACCAGATTCGCCGAGCACCGCGAACAGATGGCGACCGAACTCAAGCAGCTCGATCGTACCGTCCGGGCACAGCTCGAAGACCTCGAGAAGAGCTTCGTAACCCGGCGCACCGAGCTCGAGGCCGAGCTTGAGACCGGACGCGGCGAAGCGCGTGCCTGGAAGGCTCAGGTCGATCAGCTGCTGTCGGCGACAATCACGGACGTCAACCAGCAAATAGCCGACGCGCGCGTCGCGGTCGGAGAGACGATCAGCGAACTCCGCGAGCAGTTCGCAAGCGACCGCGACGACGCGATCGCCGATCAGCGCGTCGAGCAGGAGCGAGTGCGACGCGACCTTGATGACCTGTCCGACCAGGTCGTCCGGATTACCGACGACATCCGCAGCCGAAGCGCGGAGGCTCTCAGCGAGTTCGGAGAGCGGTACTCGACGCTGCGAAGCGACACCGAGCGGCAGGTCAAGTCGATGAGCTCGGACGTCGACGCGCGGATCAAGGAGTTCCGATCGGTAGTCCAGGACAGCCGCGAGCAGTTCGCAGCGAGCCAGGAAAAGCTCATGGCGAAGCTCAACGAGGAAGCGAACGCTCTCGGCTCTAATCTCCAGGAGATCGACCGTCGTACGCGTTCGTTCGTCGACCAGACGCGCATCTTCGAGCGCGCGGACTCGCTCAAGGAAGAGCTCGCGCGGGAGATCGGATCGCTGAAGGAAGACCTGTCGCGCGTCGACGAGCAGCGCAAGGACGTCCGGGAAATCGAAGCGCAGTTCACGCGGCTTCGCAAGTCCGCCGACGATGTGAACGAGAAGATGACCCGCTTCGTCGCGGAGAAGCGGCGGATCGATGCGCTCGAAGACGACTACAAGAAGCTGCTGTCGATGAGCCAGGCGGTCGAACTGAAGCTCGACCACGTGACGTCGAGCAACGATTCGCTTCAGCAGGTCCAGGCCGCGCTGCGCGGTCTCGACGACCTTCAGAAGGACGTGGAGGGCCGCTTCCAGCGGCTCGAGAAGAAGCGCTCGATCCTCGACCTGACGACCGAGGGCGTCGACAAGAGCTTCCAGACGCTGCAGGAGATCGAGTCCAGGCTTTCGGACGTGTCCGCGCAGATCGACGCGGTACCCGGACAGGTGGAAGAGCTGACCGGACGCATCGCTACACTCGCTGCCAACCGCCGCGATGCAGACGCCGCGGTCAAGCAGCTTGCGCTTCTCGACCAGACGCTCGAGCAGATCGAAGAGCGCATGGAGAATCTGAACCAGGCGCGCGAATGGCTCGCGCGGACAGAGACGCGACTCGAAGAGGTGCAACGCGAAGCCGAAGAGCAGGTGAAACTGCTCGGCGCGATCCTCAAGCAAGAAGGCAAGTCACCGAAGGGACGCGACAGCGCGCCGCCGGTCAACACACGCGACACCGTGATCAAGCTTGCGCGTCAGAGCTGGAACGTCGACGAGATCGCGCGCGCGACCAGCCTGTCGCGCGGAGAGGTCGAGCTCATACTCGAGCTCTCGGCGAAGTAGGCTGCGCTAAAACGAGCCGCCGGGAAGCCCGAGCGACACGCTGAGCCCGAAGGTCGGCTTCGCAGCGCCGTCGGCGAACAGAGCCGC
>SKVA01000021.1 GCA_007129695.1 Spirochaetaceae bacterium
CGTGCGCCTGGATCGGCTTCCCGGCGTCGTCGTTCCAGATCGTTCCGTTCTTCATGGATGCTCCTGCCGCATTGTCGCCGATCGAGGTGAGGGCGGCAAGCGGGGCCGACGGCGGGTCTACAGCTCGCGCGGGCCGGCTTTGCGGTGCGGCTGCTTTGACAGCAGGAACTGCCACAGCTGCACGTGCCGGACCCGGAAGCCCGCGGCCGACGACAGGAGATAGTAGCGCCACATCCGGTAGAACTGCTCGTCGTAGCGGTCGGCGATCGCGGGCCACCCTTCCCGGAACCGTGCCTCCCACGCCAGGAGCGTCCGGTCGTAGTCGGGGCCGAAGCCATGGAGGTCCTCCACGACGAAGAACGGTTCGGCGGCCGACGCGAGCTGGGCGACCGACGGGAGCATGGAGTTCGGGAAGATGTAGCGTTCGAGCCACGGGTCTCCGCTACGCGCCGATACGTTCGACCCGATCGTGTGGAGGAGGAACAGCCCGCCCGGCTTGAGCACCCGGTGCGCGGTTCGCATGTACTCGCCGTAGTTGCGCCATCCGACGTGCTCCGCCATGCCGACCGACGCGATCCGGTCGTACTCGCCGGTCACCGACCGGTAATCCTGGAGTCTGATGTCGATCGGTAGACCGTGGCACCGGTCGGTCGCGAGCTCGGCCTGCTCGGCCGATACCGTGACCCCGGTTCCGGACACGCCGTAGTGCTCCGCGGCGTACTGGAGCAGGCTCCCCCAGCCGCAGCCGATGTCCAGCAGACGCATGCCGGGCTCAAGCTCGAGCTTCCGACAGATCAGGTCGAGCTTCGCCTCCTGCGCGGCGTCGAGCGATTGCGCGTCGCGCCAGTAGCCGCAGCTGTAGACCATCCGTCCATCGAGCATCAGTGCGAAGAGGTCGTTCCCGACGTCGTAGTGGCGACGGCCGACTTCCCATGCGCGACGGCGACCCTGCGGGTTCGCGAGTCTCCAGCGCAGCGCGGCTACGATCGCGTGCCGACTACGCCGCACGCGTGTTTCCAGCCGTGCGTCCAGAACGCGTTCGATGAACCCGTCGATCGACTCTGCATCCCACCAGCCGTCCATGTACGACTCGCCGAGCGCGAGCGCACCGCCGCCGAGCACCCGACCGTAGAACCGATCGTCGTTCACCCGGATGTCCCACGGCTGCGGGCCGCCGACGGTGATGTCAGCGAGCGAAAGAATCTGCCTGATGACCGACGCGGCCCGCGGTTCGCGGGACGCATCCGACGCGCGTCCCATGCTTCAACGGTAGACCGGCTTCACGACGGCGTCAAGACCGGAAATTGAAGCGGCGTGCGGTGGCATGGTATCCTTGCCCCGGGGGGTGACGATGGAAGCGCTCATTCTGAGCTCGAGTCCGAATACCGACGGGCTGACTGCCCGCTGTGTCGGCGCCGTCCGGTCGGGGCTGACGGCCGGCGGGGTCGACGCCACGGAGGTGCGGCTCACGGACGCCGGCGTCGGGGTCTGCCGGCAGTGCTCCGACGGATGGGGCACGTGCCGCACCGATCACCACTGCCAGGTGTCCGACGGCTTTCAGGCGGTCCACGCCCGGGTACTGGACGCCGATGCACTGGTACTGGTCACTCCTGTCTACTGGGGCGATCTGTCGGAGTCTGCCAAAGCCTTTGTCGATCGCCTGCGGCGGTGCGAAGCACTCCGCGGCGACGGGTCGCCGCTCGCCGGGCGCTGGTTCATGGGCGTTGCCGCCGCGGGCGGGAGTGGCGGCGGCCAGATCAGCTGTCTGGAACAGATGGAGCGGCTGGTC
Source organism: Spirochaetaceae bacterium (assembly GCA_007129695.1). Classification (GTDB taxonomy): domain Bacteria; phylum Spirochaetota; class Spirochaetia; order DSM-27196; family SLST01; genus SLST01. The sequence goes on from SKVA01000021.1 coordinate 1,790, forward strand.
GGACATATCCGGATGAAGCGGTGGGATCTCATTTCGCTGTGCCGGTGGACGCGCGAGGCCAAGCTGCACGCAATCGAGTCGTCGGCGCGAGCGCTTGCGCGCGCGCTGCAGGAGGAGGGATAGATGAGCTGGAACGACGAGCTGTCGAAGCGGAGCACGCGACTGCGCGATGCGCTCAAAGACGACCAGGAGTTCATGAACCAGGAGTCGGCGCTGCCATTGTGGGTCAAGAACCTGATGGCGATGCAGCTGGACTCGGTCGCGAATCACCCGGGCGGGAGCCGCTGGTACGCGAGCCAGGCGCTGGCCGCCGGTGCGACCGAGGAGCAACTGGTCGAGGCGATCGAGCTACTCTACAAGTTCGCGGGCCGTCCGGCCGCCGCGACCGCGGCAGCGGCGTTCGACGCCGGGGGCTGACGTACCGCACTATCGTCCGATCTTCCTGGACCTTCGGACGGTCCCCGACGACACGATTACCGGGTCGCTGCGGGCGGTGCTCGGACTCGTGGCGCTGAAGCACGTGCGGTTGAAGCTGGAGGACGCGACCGCAGAGATGCTGACCGAACTCCTGCACCGCGCACACGCGGATCCTGCGACGCGGCATCTTGCCCGGGTGATCGAGCAGGTGTACGTCATCGTCAGGAGCGCCGAAGACGTGAAGCGGCTGATGACCGCAGCATCGCGATTGGGGTATTATGAAGTCGAGGGTGACTATATGACTTATGCACAGGAACTGCTCGCAGAAGGTCGCACCGAAGGACTCAAGCAGGGACTTGAGCAGGGGATGGAGAAGGGCTCTCTGGCGTCCAGACGCGAGACCCTGGCGCGCCAGCTGGATCGCAAGTTCGGGCTGACCCACACCGAGCGCGGGCGTATCATGGTCTGTGATGACCAAGGCGCGCTCGATGCGGCTCTTGACCAGATTCTGGACGCAGACACGAAGGCGCAGGTTCTGGCCAGGCTTCCGTAGGGCGTGTGACGACCGCACTCGCAATAGCGAGTCTTCGAGTGAGCCACAGGCGGTTGCCGCCACGACATAAACCCCACAAGAAGCGATCGAGAACTCGATCGACGAACACAACTCTCAGCTCGCTCAGGAACTTCTCGACGCGCCACCCGTATGCCGCGCTGGTTTTACGGCAGGTCCGGCACGCCCCAGTTCGCGAACCAGCGCGACTGCGGCGTGAGCGGCGGGTCGTCGGTCCAGCTCGGCTGCATCGTCGCAAACTCGCGGAGGACGGGCTTCACGTCCGACTCCCAGAAGCGCTCGACGTCGTCGAATGTAAGGAATCCACCGACCTCCCGGTGCGGGTCGAAATCCGACAGCAGTTCGGTGGCCTTGCGTCCGAGCCACGCGACCTCATCGCCGACCATGCGGGAGCCGACGCGTCGGTCGGACTCCGCCGCGTTCGGTCCCATCGCGAAGTAGGGCGGGCTCTGGTACGGGTCGGCCGGCGTCGCGCCTGCGCCCGCGTCCGCAGCGTCGTCGTCCGGCAGCCGCGACACGTCGACGCAATCGGGGTCCAGATGCCAGAGGAGCGACGTCTCGACTTTGCCGGCATGGTCTCCACCCGGCCCGTCGGCGCCGAATCCCGGTACGTTCGCCTCGAAGTCGGGCAGACCGTAGAGGCGCATGCGGACGTAGGGCTGCACCAGATCGATCAGCGTCTTCAGGTCGCGCCAGTTGGGTCCGTAGTGCCCGGTCAGGAGAATCGCGCCGTGGAAGCCGATCGCCTCAGCCGCGCGGATCTGGTAGCAGACGCGTCTGAAGTGCATCCACGGTGGCTCAGAGGTGAGCCACGTTCGCGGCACGTCACCGACCCTGCGTTCGGACCACAGCGCGTAGCCTCCCATTTCGTGACAGTGCCAGAAGTCGGCCGGTGCGACGATGCCGCCGTGCTCCTTCGCCGCGGCCACCGCGATCCCGTGCGCCTTCAGCCCGTCCAGGCCGACTGCGCAGTGAGGGCCGTGCGGCTCGCACAGCCCGTACGCGAAGTAGACGACCGGGCGTTCGGCAAACGCCTGCTCGAGCTCGTCGGGGAACATCCGTTCCCATTGCACCGTCCGTCTCATCGTGCGCCTCCCGTTCGAGTCCCGCCCATTGTGACCGACGGTGCGGGTGACGGCAAGACGCCGATCATGCGGGGTGGGTCACGCGTCCGGGGCGTCCGTCCGATAGGTACCGTGAGGTGGACTCATGACACAGCAGACGGCCGGACTCCTGATCGGCGGGGTGATCCCTGCGGTACTGCTCGGATGCTTCGCGATCCTTCAGAAGCTCAGCGTCAACCTGGGCAGCACGCCCGCGTCGCTCCTGCTCTTCGTCGGGGTCGGCGTCACGGTTGTCGCGCTGACGCTCGGCGCGGTTGGTGGGTTCGGTCCGGTTACGCTCTCAGCGTCGGTCGCGGCTCTGGCGACCGGCGTCGTGTGGGCGACGTCGACCGCGCTCATCGCGGTCGCGCAGGGACGGTTCGGTGCGCCGGTGGTGCAGCTGGTCCCGCTGTTCAACATGAACACGCTGGTCGCCGTGCTGCTGGGGTTCATCGTGTTCGCCGAGTGGCGCGGCGTTCGGGTCCCGCGGCTCGTGATCGGATCGGTCCTGATCGTCGTGGGCGGAACGCTGGTGGCTACGAGCTGA
>SKVA01000465.1 GCA_007129695.1 Spirochaetaceae bacterium
GCGGCGGGGCGCCGCTGGCGTCGGCGGATGACGCCGTGGCCGGAGAGGATCCGGACGATCTGGTCGCGATCGTCCAGATACCGACGTCGCTCGATCGCGTTGTTCACCTCCCCGACGATACACCGGGGCTCTCGTTTGCGCTGATGGAGGATATCATAATCCACTACGCGTCGTCGCTCTTCCCCGGCTACCGGATCGTCGAGAACTGCGTGCTGCGGGTGACCCGCGACGCGGATATGGGCGTCGATGAGGAACGCGACGAGGACTTCGTCGAAGCGATGGAGCAGATCATCGCTCGGCGCGACTTCAGCTCGGCGGTTCGGCTGTCGGTGAGCCTTGGCAGCGGGAGGCTTCGCGGGATCCTCAGCCGCGCGGTGGGAGTGCCCGACGAAGAGATCTTCGACAAGGCCGAGCCGCTCGATATCGGCGAGTTGATGAGCCTCACCGGCCTGCCCGGGTTTGACGCGCTGCGCTACCCAATCTGGCACGGGTATCAGCCGTCGGCGCTTCCTGCCGACGAGCCGATCTGGGATGCGATCAAGCGGCACGACGTGTTCATCCACCATCCGTTCGAGCGGTTCGATCCGGTCGTTCGACTGCTCCAGGACGCGGCCGACGATGACGATGTGCTCGCGATCAAGATGACGCTCTACCGGACCAGCGGTGACTCTCCGGTTGTGCGTGCGCTCGAACGAGCGGCGATGAACGGCAAGCACGTGACCGTGCTTGTGGAGATCAAGGCCCGGTTCGACGAGGAGCGCAATATCACGTGGGCCGAACGCCTCCAGGAGGCCGGCGTCATCGTCGTGCACGGAATCGCGAAGCTGAAGGTCCATGCGAAGGCGATGCTGATCGTCCGCCGCGAACAGTCGACGATCCAGCGGTACGTCCACCTTGGGACCGGGAATTACAACGACAGGACGGCCCGGCTGTACACCGACATCGCGTTGCTGACCGCGCGCCCTGAGATCGCGTACGATACCGGACTGTTCTTCAACGCTATAACCGGCTATTCAGCCATACCGGCGCTCAACACGCTGGTGATGGCGCCTGTCGGGATGAAGGCAAAGATCATCCAGCTCATCGACCGGGAGACGATTCGCGCCGGCAGCGGGATTCAGAGCCGTATTCTGGCCAAGCTCAACAGCCTGGCCGATTCCGACGTTATAGAGGCGCTCTACCGAGCATCGCAGGCCGGGGTCGAGGTCAGGCTGAACGTTCGTGGGGTCTGCATGCTCATTCCCGGGGTGCCGGGCTTGAGCGAAAACATCGTTGTCATCAGCATCATCGACCGCTATCTGGAACACGCGCGGTTGCTCTACGTGCACAATGGCGGCGCGGGCGAGGTTTACGCGTCGAGCGCCGACTGGATGCCTCGCAATCTGGAGCGGCGGGTCGAGCTCATGTTCCCCGTCACCGATCCCGACGCGCGCGCGCGCGCGATTCAGATTCTGGATACGGCGTTCGCCGACACGACGCAGTCGCACCTGATGCAGCCCGACGGTTCGTTCCGGCGCAGGTCCCCCGGGAAGGGTCTTGCAGTCCGAAGTCAGGAGGTCTATCAGAAGCGTGCGCGTGACCACGCCGCGAGCAGCGAAAGCGCCAACCGCCGCGAGTTCGACGTTCGCCGCACGCCTCCGAAGGGGTAGGTGGTCCGGTCCTGCGGAGTTGCGATCGTGGCCCGACGTTGAATTACCGGTGCGGACGCACTACTCTTATCGTGGAGGCTGCATGAAACCAAGAATGATCGCCATCGCGGCGGTCGCGGTCCTTATCTCGGCGTGCGCGACGGTGCCGCCGTCGACCCGCGACGACCGCGTGGCCGACGTGATCGGCCTGCTCGCCGATGCACCGATACCTTCTGTCGTCGAGCAGGCGTCGTTGCCGTTCTTGTTCACCGATCAGGTCGTCTCATCGGAGTCGGACCTGACCGCCGTGTTGACTCGGTTTCGTTCCGCGGCCGTTACGATCGACCCGGTACCGGGGGCGAGTACGCCGGCGCCTGGAGCACCGTCGGGATCACGGTTCGACGTCGCAGTCTTCTACGATCGACTTCCCGACGACGCGCGGTTTGTCCGCGTTGAGACTGGGGCCGGACCGCTCACGATCATCGTAGGCGGCAGCCGCAATCGCCGACCACTCCTGATGGGGATCCTGAGAGGTGCGCAATGATTGCTACACGTATCCGGCGCGTGCCGGCACTGTACATCGTCGTGGCTCTGGCAATCGGCAGCGCAGCTGGTGCTGCCGCGCAGGACGCGACGGTCACGTTCGTCGACGGCGGCGTTGATATCCGGACCGAGGCGGGCGTGGTGCGCCGCGCGGACTTCGGGTCGGGCGTGAACGGCGGTGACCGGATCATCACCGACCGACGCGGTGAGGCCGAGCTTGACCTTGCGGCGGGCGGAACCGTCCGCGTCGCGCCCGATACCGTCTTCATCGTGTCCGGCACGCCGAGCGGGCAAACGCAGAGTCGCGTCGCTGCCGCGGTCGGATCGTTCAGCTTCCGGTTTCGCGCGGCGGCGGGGAACGAGCCGCGCGTGGGATCGACGACATCGGTCGCGGGCGTCCGTGGAACCGAGCTGGTCGTCTACGTCGCGAGCGACGGAACCACGCGCTACGAGGTGATCGAGGGTCGCGTCGAAATCGACAGCGACGGCCGGACAGTCGCGCTCGGACCGAACGACGGGGTCGAAGTTCGCCCCGGTCGCCGCCCCGGGCAGGTTTTCTCGTTCCTTGAGCGGCCGATCGACTACGCGGTCTGGAACTCGGGCCTGATCGACGAGTTCCTGTCGTCTCCGGTGGACTCGATCCGCGGCCTCGCGGCCGAGATGCACGCGCTCATAGACGAGGTCGAGCGCCGAGCGCCGCAGAGCGATGCGATGTCCGAAGAGGCGCGGCGCGCGCGCGTCCGGCTCGACGAGATCCGCGAGAAGGACGGCGACGACGCGGCGGAGAAGCACTTCACCGACGTACTGACGCCGCTACGGATCGCCGCCCGGGCCGAGTTCGTGTCGTTCCGGTTTGTCGTGCTGTCGGCGCTGTCGCTCGACCAGTACATCCTGTCGCGGCTTGCCGCCGAGATCGAAGCGGCGTACTTCTTCGACCCCGACGCGTCGGTGCTGCGCGAGTTCCGCGCGGTCCTGAACGACGTGCGTGCGCGCTACGAACGAATCGTGGTGCCACGCCTGGTCCCGAGCGATGTTTGAGTCAAGGAGCCCTCAATGAAGCAAACTACGATCACACTGATCCTTACCGCGATTGCGCTCGCCGTCGTGCTGTCCGGCTGCGACCTGTTTGGAACCCAACCCGACGCCCGTCTGCAGCAGTTCGTCGACGACGCGAGCGCGAGCCCTCGCACAGCGACGGATATGCAGCGCCACTTTTCCCCCGATGCGAACGACTACGGCTCGATGAACACCTTGGCGTATTGGGAGACATCGTTTTTTGCCTTCGAAGACGGACCGTTCGCGCTCGGACCGATCGCCGTGGGCGATGCCGATTCACGCTACCCCGGCAGCAGGACCGCGACGTCGAGCATCAAGAACAATCTGGGTCCGACGATGTATGGACTGACGGCAGTCTTCGTGACGGACGGACTGGACTGGGTGATCCGTGAGCTTGCGATCACCGTCGGTGAGAACGTGGATGAGTTCAAGAACATCGCCCCCGATGGGGTCTGGTCGATCAGGTAGTCGCGGGGCGTCTACCGGTAGCGGACCGTGAAGCCGTACTGAATGCGGCTCGCGCCGCGGCGGGTGCGGAGGATCGTCGCGAAGACCTCGGTCTGCGCCGGAACCGTCTGCTGGATTCTGTTCCCTACGTCGGAGTCCAGACCGACCAGCTGGAGCGCCAGGTCGACATCGACCTCGCGGTCGAGCCCGTTCTGGATGAAGAGCACGAAGGTCAGGTCGATCTGCTCGACCCGCACGTCGACCCTGCCGACTCCGGACAGCGGAACCTCGTGTTCGGCGAAGTCGCTCAGCCTGAGGTCTGCTCCGTAGACCTCGACAAACGGGTCACCCCCGGGATGGTGCGCGTAGTAGAAGTCGCCCTCCACCGGTTCTCGCGGGCCGTCCGCACCCTGGAACACGAACGGGACCGACTGCATCGAACCGTCGGCGACCGGCAGGCGGACGTCGAAGTGGAGATGCGGGCCCGTGGAGCGGCCGGTGTTCCCGCTGTATCCGATGTGTTGTCCCGCTTCGACCCAATCGCCTGGTTCGACCGACACGCCGCCAAACCGCAGGTGCGCGTAGTTGCCGAAGCTGCCGTCGTCGTGCGCGATCATGATGTAGTTCGCATCGGTGTTGTACGCGGTGCTCGGCCCGCCACGCCGTGAATCCGCCTTAACCTCCACGACCATTCCCGCGCGCGCGGCGTAGACCGGGGTACCTTCGGGCATCTCGAAGTCGACCGCGTACGC
>SKVA01000535.1 GCA_007129695.1 Spirochaetaceae bacterium
CGACCCCGGCACCCGGATCGGCTACGTCGCGCAGTCGATGCACACGGCCGACGCCGGGACGGTCGGCGAGTACCTGCTCGCCGACGTGCTGGCGCTGCGCGGACACATGCGCGACCTGGAACACGCGATGGCCGAACCGACCGATCGGCTCGACCGGATCCTCCGCGACTACGAACGCGCGCGCGAACGCTACGACGCGGCGTACGGAGACACCGCAGAGGAGCGAGCAGAGCGGCTGCTCGGCGAGCTCGGTCTGGCGGTCGGTCTGGACAACGCGATCTCGACGCTGTCGGGAGGCGAGCAGAACGTGCTCGCGCTCGGGCGTGCGGTGATCTCGCTCCCCGATCTGCTCGTCCTGGATGAACCGGGAAACCACCTGGACTTCGCGGGGCTCGCGTGGCTGGAATCGTACCTTCGGGACTACCCGGGGGCGGTCTGCGTGATATCGCACAACCGCTACCTGCTCGACCGCGTCGCCGAAACGATCTGGGAGATCGAAGGGGGGCGGCTGACCGAGTACACGGGAAACTTCTCCGACTACCGCTTCGCGCGCCTCACCAAGGCGCTCAGCGACCAGGCGCAGCACGCGGTGGAGCAGCGCAAGCTGGAACGGCTCGAGGAGCTCGTCCGCGTGTTCGAGGAACGCGCCCGCGTCACCGGCGACCCCAAGTGGGGAAAGCGGCTACGCGCGCGGCGGACGCAGCTGGAGAAGGCACGCGAGCTCGCGATCGACGCGCCGTCGATCGGCGACGACCCGATGCGGATAGCGTTCCGGCACGCTGCGGTGAAGTCGGATATCGCCGTGGAGATCCGCGGCTATTCGAAGGGCTTCGGCAGTCGCACGCTGTTCCGCGACGCGTCGCTGTCGGTCCACGTCGGCGACCGCGTCGGGATCGTCGGACCGAACGGAAGCGGGAAGACCACCCTCCTGGACGAGCTGGTCACGTCCGGATCGTGGGATCACCCGCACCTCAGGATCGGACCGAGCATGCGCGTCGGCTACTGCGCGCAGCAGCGCGGGCGGATTCCGGAGTCCATGACGCTTCTGGACGCAATGCTCCGCGAGGGCAGCTTCACGCGCAACGAGGTGTTCGGGGTGCTTTCTCGCCTCAGGTTCGCGTGGGAGGACCTGGACCGGACGGTGGGCACGCTGTCGGGCGGCGAGTGGAACCGGCTGCAGCTCGCGATCGCGATCATCGCGCGCGCGAACCTCCTGATCCTGGACGAGCCGACGAACCACCTGGACATCCCGAGCCGCGAGGCGGTCGAGCAGGCGCTCGACGACTTCGACGGGACGATCATCACGGTATCGCACGACCGCTACTTCCTGGACGCGGTCGCGTCGACGATCGTCGAGCTCATCGATCAATCGCTCGTCCTCCACGCCGGCGGCTTCACCGAGTTCTGGGCGGAGCACGGCAGTCGACGCGTGACGGCCGGAGTACGCGCGACGTCGCGGGCCACGATCGACCGGCGCCATTCGGCCGTGAAGACGGAGCGGTCGTCCGCGACGGCTTCGGGGACCCCCGACCGGCGGCGCGACACAGCCGCGACCGAGGCAGAGATCATCACGCTCGAGGCGCGACGCGGCGAGCTCGAAGAACTCATGGCGCAGGCGTTCGCGTCCGGCGACTACCGCGCCGGCCGCAGGCACGGGAGCGATCTGGAACAGGTGCGTCGACGGATCGACGAGCTCTACGAACGGTGGGGATCATGACGGTCCGGTGCAGACGACGGTCGTGCGGCCCGCTCGGGTAGACCGGCGCAGGCAATTGTGTATAAACTTTCTCAGGATCATGATGGAGGCGCGTAGGGATTTCTTCGACCGGCATCGGGGCGCGATCATTGCGACCGCGACTGCGTTGTGCACGATCACGATCAGCGCATTCGTGCTGATCGCGGCGTACCCGCTGCGTGGCACGGTGGCCGAAGATCCGGTTGAGACGGTGGTCCCACCGGAGCCCGAGCCGCGGATCCTCCCGCTCGAAGGGCCGTGGGTCGTCGCGATCCAGCCGGGACACTGGAAAATCGACGAGCTTCCGGCAGAGCACGCGCACCGGAGAGCGAACTTCGGGGCGTCGTTCCGTGGCGTGCGTGAGGTCGACGTGAACATCGCGGTGACCGAAGCGCTCGTTCCGCTTCTGGAGGCCGAAGGCTGGACCGTCCAGGTCATCCCGGCGACCGTGCCACCAGGGCTTCGCGCGGACGCGTTCCTGTCGATCCACGCCGACTGGGGCGCCGATCCGAATCGGACGGGCTTCAAGCTCGCGCCGCCGTGGCGTCCGAGCCCGGCCGCGGGCGATCTGGCCCGCGCGCTCGCTGCCTCGTTCCGATCGGCGGGAGTTCGAGAAGACGTCGGTGGGATCACGGTCGGAATGCGCGGCTACTTCGGCTTCGCGTCGCACCGCTTCCACCACGCGTCGAGCCCGTACACGCCGGCCACACTGGTCGAACTCGGATTCCTGACCAACGATTCAGAACGCACACGGATGGCGAACGAGCCCGAGTTCTACGCGTCGATAATCCACCGCGGACTGGTGAGCTACTTCTCCGGCAGGGTCCGAACCGAGACCGAGTCGCTGATCCCGCGGGAGTTCCCGATGCTGGTCGCGAGCGCGCACGGCGCCGCCGTCCACCGGGTAGCGAACCCGGCAAGCGCAGTGATCAGGCAGTTGCAGCCGGGGGAGACGATCCGCCCGGTCGACGAGCACGACGGCTGGTACGAGGTCCGCATCCGCACCCCGGCGCTGACCGGCTGGGTGCGCAGCGATGAAGTGGTTCCCTTCGGCACCGCCCGACCTCCGCTTACGGCTCCACCACCGTCGGCGACGTCAGATGCCAGGGGGTAGCGCCGCGCGTCGGGCGCGTCACCCCTACTCCTCGGCGTCGTCCGCGATTTCCAGGTCCTCCAGATCGTAGTACTCGAAGCGAAGGCTTTCCAGGCCGAGCCCTCGGGCGATCGCCTCGAGCGCGGCCTGGTCGATACTCAGATCACGGCGCTTCGCCTCTTCGGCCAGACGCTCTTCGACGACTTCAGGAATGTTTCGAATCGTGCAATCGATCATACGGCTACCTGCTCTGATTGTCGGTGAATCGTCGTGAGTCGTGAAGCGAGGTTCGAGGGGATCGACGAAAACGCCCGGCGCACGGAGAGATGGACACGTCCTCTGTAAGACGATATCTTACGGGTATGAAGACGACGATATCGAGCAAGGGCCAGATCGTTCTCCCGGCTGAGCTGCGTCGGCAGGACGGAATCAGACCCGGTCAGCGCCTGGACATCGAGCGCGTCGACCGCGGCGAGTACCGGCTCACGCTGATCGAGCCGCCCCCGAACGAAGGCATGACCGACTGGCTCCTCGAGTGCCCGGAGAAAGGATACTTCGTCCCGATCGAGTCGGAGACCACGGACACACTGTGAAATACCTGGTCGACGCGAACGTGCTCAGCGAGCCGACCAGACCCGATCCGGACACGCGCGTTGTGGAATGGCTGCGCCGCAACGAACGGGATATAGTCGTCGATCCGGTGGTAATCGGAGAGATCCGCTTCGGGATCCATCTGTTGCCGGACGGAAAGCGACGGAGGAAGCTGGAACGCTGGTTCGAGTCGGGGATCGATCGTATTCGCTGCGTCGCGCTTGATGCGCAGACCGGACTGCGGTGGGCGCGTCTGCTCGCGGACCTGCGCGCTGCGGGTCGATCGATGCCAGTCAAGGATAGCCTCATCGCCGCCACCGCACTCAGACACGACCTTACCGTCGCGACCCGGAACACTCGAGACTTCGAGCCGTCACGCGTCCGGACTATCGACCCGTTCGTTGATCGCTGACGTCGCTCGGGGTGACCGCGCCCCGTAGCCACCCTATGACTGTGCCCACTCTGCGAGTGCGCGGACGAGCGCGCGGCCAAGACCGAGCGCCGATTGTTCGGTTATCGCGTTCGCGCGCGTCGCGCCGAAGTACGGCACCTCGAGCACCGTAGCCAGTTTCGGGTTCAGCGTGCGGAAGAAACCGGTCGACGTGACTGCGTGGTAGTCACCGGAGTTCCACTGTTCGGCGCCGAACTCCAGATCGTGATCCGGATCATGGCAGAACGCACTTGGGTCCGACGCCGCATGCGTCTGAAGGAGCCGACTCAGCCGTCGTGCTTCGTCGTCGTCCGGAGTGCCATGGAGAACGAAGAACGAGTGATCGTTGCGGCCGCCCCACTTGTACGGGCAGTGGAGATCGATCGCGGCCCGCAGGTCGAGCGATCGGGCGTACGACATGATCGCTCGGATCTCCGGGTAGATCGTCTCACTATGGTACGCGCGGTTGTGGTCGTACGGATGGCGTGCCTTGCCCTGATCGCCGGCCTCGACGCCGTCGAGATCAACGAAGGGCACGACGTGGAATCGGTACTCCGACAGAGCGGCCGGGCGTTCTTCCATCAGACCGGTGACAAACCCTTCGAGCACGTAGGACGCAACTGCTTCGCACGCGTGGTGGCGACACGTCAGAACGATGTCGGAACCGGCGCGAGGATCTCCGATCCTCCACACCGGTAGCCGCGCGCCCGACCGCGTGTGACCGATCGACGCGACCTCGAACGCCCGATCGTCAAGGTACCGGTCGGCGAGCGCGTCGGCCCGGTCGCGCTGATAGAGTAGCGAGAAGCCGAAGAACGCCTGCTCGGTGTCCGGGGAAAAGTCGCACGTGAACCCTGCCGGATCGTGGTCGACGACGGTGCGTCCCCAGCCCCAGTGGACGCCGTCGGCCGATACCGCGGGCCCCCACGGACCGACGACTTCACCATTGGTGAAGCCGAACGTGACGCGCCGACCGTTCAGGTTCTGCGCCCGGAATGCCCAGTGAAACCACCACTCGGTCGTGTCACCGATGTCTTGCGCTACTTCGACACGGTCGGCCGACGTGGCGCCGACCCGAACGTTACCGCCGGGAAAGCGCGCCTCTACGACGACGGGCCCGACCGCGGGCGCGGGCATGCCGGTATCGTAGTGGAAAGAAACTGGATACACGCCGTCGGCGGGTCGCGGACGGCGCTCCCCATCGGTCCATCCGGGTACCGGGATCGTCCGCCATGCCCGCCCAAGCCACGCCTGTCCGCGGAACGGATCGCGCGTGCGGTCCATCTCCGCTATGGTCGCGTCGAAGAGGTCCGCGCGGACGGCAGAAAGCGTCGAGTCGTCGATCCGGTTCGTCAGCTCGTACGGATCATCGGTCAGATCGTAGAGCTCGTCGGTCTGATTGAGGTTGACGACCAGTTTGTACCGCGCCGCGATCGCAGCGCGGATCGGCATCAGGCCGAACCACGAATCGTGTGACACGCTGAACCGGTTGAAGCCGGTGAACGCCGGACGACCGGTAGGCACACGGGCATCGGTGCGGCCGCCGGCGGCGGCAAGGAGCGTCTGCCCGACCAATGCCGGCGGCACGGCTATTCCGCACAACGAAAGGAGAGTCGGGAGCACGTCGACGTGCGATACCGGCGTACCGACCACGGAGTCGGCGACCCGGCCGATCGACGATGGCACCCGAACCAGGAGCGGGATCCGCACCACCTCTTCGTAGAGCGCGGGGCCCTTGCCGTCGAGCCGGTGCGACCCCATGTAGTGTCCGTGATCCGACGTGAAGACGACGATCGTCGACTCGGCGCACGTGTCGTTGACGGCCGACAGCACGCGCCCGATCTCGTCGTCGACGAAGCTGGCGGCGCCGCGGTACAGCGACTGGCTCAGGTGCGTCGCGTTCGCGTCGAGCGCCTGCTGCGCGGCCCACGCGCGATGGTGAACAGGCTTGTCCGCCAGATCGTCGCGATAGTTCGGCGGCACGGGAAAGGGCCGGTCCGCGTACATGTCGCAGTACGGAGGCGGACACAGGCTCGGGCCGTGCGGCTCGTCGTACGACACGACGAGGCAGAACGGTCTGCGGCTGCGCTGCGGGCGCCGCAGAAAGCGCACCGCGCGGTCGGTGATGCGCCCGGCCCACGTGAACGACCGGTCGATGCCCGCGGCGCGGATCGCCTGTGCGTCACCCAGTCCCGATCTCCAGAGCGCGCGGTCTGCGGGGCGAAGCTCGCGTAGGTAGCACCGTCCGTCGTACCACTCTTCGGCGTCCCACCCACGGGGGCACAGACCGTTCCCGAAGTAGTCGCTCCCGTCAAGGTGCCACTTCCCGATGTGCGCGGTGTCGTACCCGGCGCCGAAGAAATGGTCGGCCATCGTCGGGACGGTGTCGCCGAGCGGAAGGTCGTTCGCCCACGGACCAACCGACGGGGCGTAATGACCCGCCAACAGCCCGGCGCGCGCGGGCGTGCACAAGGGACACGTGGTATACGCGCGATCGAACCGGACCGCGTTCGCGCAGAGGCGGTCCAGGTTCGGCGTGTCGACGATCCCGGCCCCGCCGTAGCCTGTCATCTGGGTGCCCTGGCTGTCGGTGATGATCAGAACGACATTGGGACGTGTACCGATTGGCCCGTCGGGTGATCGCGACGAACCGGTGACCGGCGTTTCGGCGGTCACCCCTTCAGTCCCGACATCACGATTCCACGGATGAAGTACTTCTGCGTGAACAGGAAGAGCGCGATCAGCGGAAGCGTCGCGGTGACCGCAGCGGCCATGATCAGGTTCATCTGCGCGGTGTTCTCCTGGACGAAGAAGTCGAGTCCGACTGGTATCGTGAGCTTTGAAATGCTGCGCAGGTACACAAGCGGCTCCAGGTACGCGTTCCAGCGCCAGATAAAGGAGATGATCATCAGCGCGAGGAGCGCCGGACGCGCCAGCGGCAGTATGATGCGGCTCCAGATCGTCACGTGTCCGGCGCCGTCTATGATCGCAGCCTCGCTCAGTTCGTTCGGCAGCTGTTCGAAGAACTGCCGCATCAGGAACGTTCCGAACGCGCTGACAGTGAACGGCACGATCAGCACGATGAGCGTGTCCAACAACCCCATCGCATTGAACATGATGAACCGCGGAATCAGCAGAACTTGCGGTGGAATCATCATCATCGCCAGATACGTCAGAAAGATGCTTTCCTTGAACGGGAACTTGAGTTTCGCGAACGCGTAGCCACCCATGGAGCTTGTCAACAGCACACCGGCGACCGCGGTAACCGCGACTACAATGGAGTTCAGATAGAACCGGTAGAACGGATATCGCCCGAGCCAGACGCGCGAGTAGTTCTGCCACTGCGGATTCTCCGGGATCCAGCGGATCGGAAACTGATAGACCTCGATCTGGATCTTCAGCGACGCGGACACCATCCACAGGAACGGAAGGATCATTGTGAGTCCGAGCGCGAGCATGATCACGGTCAGGACGATCTTGCCGGGCGCAACGCGACTCGCGCTACGCACTCTGATGCTGGACGCGACCGGCGTCGTCGGCTCTGCGAGTGTATTCATACTTCCTCAGTAGACTGCCATGAGTCGTTTGCGAATCTTCCACTGTACGAAGGTCACCGCAAAGATGATCGCGAACAGCACCCACGCCATCGCGGACGCGTAGCCCATGCGGTAGTACTGGAAGCCGGCGCGGTAAATGTAGAAGACCAGGACGCTGCTCGATGTACCGGGCCCTCCCTGCGTCATCAGGTTCACCTGCGCAAAGACCTGGAACGAACCGATCACGTTCGTGATGAGCAGGAAAAACGTCGTCGGCAGAAGCAGCGGAATCGTTATCGCAAAGAAGGATTGAACGGGACTCGCACCATCGATCCTGGCCGACTCGTACAGCTCGTTCGGTATGCCCTGCAGACCGGCAAGATAGATAAGCATCTGGTAGCCGATCGCGGCCCACACACCTGTGATGATGACCGCGATGAGCGACCAGTCGCTGCTCGCAACCCAACCGGGTGGATTGGTCACGCCGAGCGAACGAAGGACCTGATTGATCGGACCGCGGGTCGGATGGAACAGTGCGAGCCACACTGTCGCAACTGCGACAATGCTCGTGATGTGCGGCATGAAGAAGAGCGTCCGCGTTACCTTCGGAAAATAGACGCCTTCGTTCAGCGCCACCGCAACCAGCAGACCCAGAATCATCGCGAGGGGCACAGTCACGACGGTGAAGACGACGGTGTTGCGAAGCGAGTTCACGAACCATGTGTCGGTCGGAAACTCCAGGAGGTTCCGCAGGCCGATAAACCTGATGCCCTGTAGACCGGAGATGAAGTTCCACTCGGAGAATACCAACAGGAACGAGAACACGAGCGGTATCAGGAAGAACAGGAGATACCCTGCCAGATTCGGCAGCAGAAAGAGATAGGCGACGATCGACTCGTACTGCTTCTTGTTCACTTGTTCAGCTTCCTTACCGCGAACCGAAACGACGGCCTGCGGCTTGGGCCGCAGGCCGGATGACTCGTATTGCTGACCAGTCGCGGCCTACCGGGCTCGGTCGCCCGCCGCCGTGATCGCCTGATTGGAACGCTGCCTCGCGTTTCGGATTGCCTGGTCAACGGTAATCTCACCGAGCACTGCGCGCTGATACTCCTCATTCAGGATCGTACCGAGCTCCGCCGACGCGGTGAAGTTCGTCGGGATAGCAATCCGTTCGGGACTTTCAAGGTAGTACTTGATGATGCTGTCCACATCGTACAGGTCCGCGTTGTCGCCGATGAAGGCGTCGGCTACGACCTGCGAGTCGTAACCGACCCAGCCGGGCAAGCGGCCGAACGGTGTATGGTGGATATATCCGTCGGTCGCGTAGAACTTCAGGAACTCCCACGCCAGATCTGCATTGCCCGGATTCGGACCCATGACGGGCATGTCCTGTGCACCCGACAACGTATAGTACGTGTCGTGATCGTCGTTGACGCGGGGCGCCGGAGCGATCGCGGTCACAAAGTCGTGAGGGAACTGCCCGCGATCGTTGAGCGTCCGCATGATCCACGCGTTTGTGACACCAAACATATACGCTTCGCCGCGGACGTACGCAACGTGCGGATCGGTCCGCGTGGCGGTCATTTCGGCGAGCGGCATCTGGATCCGGTCTACCTGCTCCATCTCATAGTGCATCCGCAGCAACTCGGCGAACAACGGATGGTCCAGATTGCTCATGCCTTCCGCGTTGTACCGCCAGTCACCGCCGAAGTAGGTGTTGCTCCAGCCCCACATCACCGCGCCCCACGGAAAGAGCATCGATCCGTAGATTCGCTGACCCCCTTCGTCGCGCGTCATGCGGCGCGCGATATCGCGATAGTCGTCCCACGTCCAGTTGTCAGGGATCGTGATGCCTGCCGCATCAAAGGCAGTCTTGTTGTACCAGATCGTGTCCATCGAGCGCGCCGCGGGAAGCAGGTATGGGCGCCCCTCATGGTAGACGAATGCGGCGAGAGCGCCGAAGTTTTCTTCGATGTCGAACCCGTCTGCCTCAACGAATGGCGTCAGGTCCCGAGCCAGGTTGTTTTCGATCCGGCGCACCGCCATGTCACGATTATAGTTCACGTACACGTCGATCTGTTCGCCCGACAGCAACGCGGTGTCGAGGCGCGTGTTGCCTTCGGCATTGTTCACGAACCGGACGTGCTCTGCAACGACGTTCCGACCTGCCGCGCGCATCCGTTCGGTGAACTCGAGCGCGAGCGCCTCCGGACCAGCCTCGTCCGGAATACCGGACCAGAACACAACCCGCTGCGGCGCGGCGGCGGTGGTCTGCTGCTGACCGGCCGCCCAAACGAACGATACGGTCAGCATCAGTGTGATCGCGATCGCGATCACGCGCATGCCGTACTTGTTGATAGCCATAGGGCCTCCTTGGTGGTTTCACTGTAGGGGGTGTTTCCGAAATCTGTCGATGTACGCGATTGACGAAGGATTGCAGGGGTTTTACCTACGATCGACCACAGTGTCATCAGGTTTACCTGTTTGCACGTTGTTTACCCGACCCCGAAGCGGCGAGGTCTACGGCGCCCGGTCACCGCGCGGCTACGGCCTCGTCCGGAGAGCTCGACATCATGGGGACGATCAACAGGACCGATGCACCAGAGCGGGTCGGTGACACGCGCACGCCGCACCCATCGCCAAACGTCAGGACGAGTCGCCGGTGCACATTCGACAGGCCGATTGCCTCCCCCGCCGCCGCAAAGTGCTCGGGGTCGGCCGGCGCGTCGTCGGCGAATCCCCGGCCGTTATCGCAGACGGATACCTCGACACGGTCGTCGACCAGCCTGGCGGTGATGTCGATCCGGCCGCGCCGGTTCAGATCCTTGAGGCCGTGCTGGATGCTGTTTTCGACGATCGGCTGGAGGATGAACTTGGGCACGAGCGTGTCGAGCAGCGCGTCTGGCACGTCGACCGACATCTCGAAGAGATCTCCCTGTCGCATCTTCTGGATCATCGCGAAACTCGACACGATGTCGAGCTCGGTTCGCAGCGTGACGAGTTCCTGCGGGTTGCGGACAGCCTGCATCAGGATGTTCGTCAGCGCTCCAATCATCTGCGCAACGTTCGGCGCACGGCTGAGCGACGCCATCGTCTGGATCGAATGGAGCGCGTTGAACAGGAAGTGCGGGTTGATCTGATTCTGCAGCACCTTCAGTTCGAGCCGCCTCCGCTCGTCCTGCTCGTGGTACACCTCGCTCACGAGCTCGCGTATTCGCTCGATCATATCGTGAAAGGCGCGCGCGAGCAGGCCGATCTCGTCGCGGGCGTCGCTGTCGATCACGACGTCCAGGCTGTTACGCTGAACCGACGCGGCCGCCCGCCCCAGTTCGCCAAGCCGGCGCGACATCGAAAGGCTCAGGAGCCCCGCGATCGCGACGAACCCTACGATCACGCCACCCATCACCAGGAGCAGCCGCCGCTGCGCCGATCGCACGTCGGCCAGGATATCGCGACTCCGGGTCACCTCGCGCAGCGTGTAGCCGCCGAACCGCAACGCGAAACTGTTGGAGATCACGGATTCACCGTCGACGATCGGGCTACTCGTCGTCACTTCGGCAACGACGGTCCCGTCGGACGTCTCGACCCAGCGCCGTGACGCGACCGCTCCGGTGTCGAATGAGAGCGCGGACCGGATCACGCGGACGGGAGTCGCAACGACGACGTAGCCGACCGGACTGCGCTGGCCCGGCACACCGATCAGGCGCAGCAGCGCAAAGAGGTCACCGACCCGCTCGCTCTCTACGAAACTGTCGATCACACCAAGACGATAGATCCGCTCGAGCAGCGCTTCATCGGGGGCGGGAAACCATGGCTGGTCCTGGAGCGACTGAAAGCGTTGGCCCTGAAACTGCCACGACGCGAACGCGGTTCCGTCAAGGCCGCTGACGACGACGTACGTCGGCTCGGTTACGAAGGAGCTCGCGACGCTTGAAAAGACGTCGAGCACGGCCGAGACCAGGCGGTACGTCTCGAAATCGGGCACCGTGTCCAGGTCGGTGAGAACGAGATTGCGGACGTCGGTACTGAGCGACAGCAGGTTCGTGTAGTTGAGCAATTGCTCGAGAATCCGGTCAATGTTCCTGCCGACCTGATTGAGGGTGTGCTGCTGAACCGTCTGGATCTGACGCGGCGTCTCGCGATCGAGGAACCGAAAGGTCCAGGCCGTACCGATTGCGAGCGGCAGCACGACGCCGACCGCGAACAGGACAATCAGCTTCGTGGAGAACTTCAGATCTGCGAATCTAGGACGACGACTCATGGGTACCCTGCGCGAGCTGCCGTGCCCGGTATTCGGTCGGACTCAACCCGGTCCATTCGCGGAAGTGCCGGCTGAAGTGCCCGCTCTCCTCGTAACCGACCTCGAGCGCGATCTCGTAGACATAGGTTCCGGGCCGCGCGAAGAGCAACCGCTTCGCCTCCTCGATCCGCACATGGGTGAGGTACTCGGTGAACGTCCGCCCAGTTGCCTTGTGGAACAGCCGCGACAGGTATGTGCGGTTCACACCGCACGCCTTCGCGACCTCGCCGAGCGAAACGCGACGCGTGAAGTGGTCGTGCACGTACCCCTTCGCGCGCTCCACGGTGGTGTTCACGTGGTCTCTGAGATAGAGCTGGGTTTCGTCGAACATCGAGTCGGCAAACCGATCGATCCGCGCACGCGCGGCATTCCATTCGCGGCAGTCGCGCAGCTGCTTCGCGAGCGTCGATGCATCGGTCGATCGTTCGACGACACCGAGCTCGTGAGCGCAACGTTCGATCCGCTGCGCGACGGCGTGCAGCAGTTCCCGCGCGTCATCCGGGCGCACGCGAAGCTCGCAGACCCGGTCGCAGAACCGCCCGATCGCGTCGTGAACCGCATCGGCGCGGCCTCGGACGAACTCGTGCGCGATCCTCTCCTCGGCTCCGAAGAACCAATCCCGTTCGGCGGTCGACATGCCGCTTGTCCTGACGGCGGGATCGTCGATAACCGGCTTCGCGGGCCGGCCGTAGAACCGCATCTCTGCGATCGAGCGCGCGCGCCGGAAAAGCTCGCGTACCGTCGCCGGATAGCCGACGACCGATGGCCCGCGCCCGGAAGCCGCCGGGTCGGGTCCTGCCGCGAAGACTGACACCGCGATGTTTGAGTAGAGCTCGATCGTGTTCTGGACCAGGAGCGCGTAGTGCCTGATCGTATCCGCATCGGCGGTCGGGACGTGCAGCAGAAGCCCGATCGCACCGGCACCGAGATCGGCGAGCCGCGGCGCGGCCTGCGGGGTCGCTGTCGACAGCGCCTGCGTGATCGCGTCGATGATCGCGACCGAACCTGCGTGATCGTCGCGGTCGGTGCCGTTGGACTCCACGATCAGCACGAGCGCGATCGGCCGGTACCCGGCCGGACCGGCCACCAGCGCGTCGGGCGCGCAGGGATCCGCGAGATATCGTTCCAGAGGTCGTTCGCCGTGCGCCGCACCAGACCCCGCGTCACGTTCCATACCAGCGGCCGTACCGCCGGGCAACGACTCGTCGCGAGCGATCCGTTCGAACACCTCTCTGACCCGGTCGGGGTCCAGATTCGACTTCAGAATATAGTCGACCGCACCGAGCCGGAGCGCTTTGCGCGCGTACTCGAACTCCTCGTACGACGTAAGCACCACAAAACGGGTGTGGAGCTGGTCGACCGCCAACTGCTCGATCAGGTCAAGACCGCTCATTGCGCCCATCACGATATCGGTCACGACGACGTCGACCGGGTGCTCGCGGAGACCGACGAGCGCGTCCTCCGCGGACGCGAAGTCACCCGAAACCGCGAACCCGATCGAGTGCCAGTCGAGGGCGGTTCGTAACCCCGCGCGCACGAGCGTGTCGTCGTCTACAAACGCTACAGTCTTCATGGACGTTCGCTCGAGTCTACCACGGTTTGAGATCCTGTCGACCCGCCATCGACCGATTCGCGACGTCGGTAATCGGTTGGGGTGCTCCCGAACCGCGCCCTGAAGCGCGCGCTGAGATGACTCGGATCGGAGAACCCGCTCCTGAACGCGATTTCACCGACCGCCAGGTTGGTCTCCGCAAGCAAGTGGCGAGCCACTTCCAGACGATGGAGCTCGATGTATCGTCCGGGGGACACGCCCATCGCGTCACCGAACGCGCGCGTCAGGTATTCGCGGCTGCAGCGCAGCCTCGCGGCGAGCTCGGTGACCGAAAGCCTCTGGCCCGCCGATCGACTGACGAGCACGAGCGCGCGGCGAACGATTGGTGGCTGCTCGCGAATCCGCGACCACTCCTTGCCCATGATCTCCGCGCCCAGGTCGGCGAGGGGGATGCCTTCGGCACGGATCAGCGCGGCGGCAAAATCGAGCACGGCCCGTACGCGTAGTACCGTCCGATCAAACGCTCGGCGACTGACGCGCGGGAGTTGCGCACGGACCGACTCGTAGTGTTCGCGCGACGCGGGCGGAGCCCCGCGGGCGAGTCGCTCGGCAGACGCGGCGCGCAGATCGGTTCGGACTACCTGACCAAGGTAGAACAGGCCGACGGGAACGTCGTTCACGACGAACCGTTCGATGTGTTCGGTGATCCCGAGTCGGCAGATGCCGACAACGGCTCGATCGGACCGGACCGCCGTGGTGCTCGCGACGAGCTTGTTGCTCGAGCACCGCCGCCAGCCGTCGGGCGTCGACTTCGCGAGCGTGCAGAGCGAACACCGGTGCTCCTGGATCTCCGGGGAGAGTCGCAGATCAGGGACCATTCGGAAGACGCCGCGCAGATCCACCGCGACGATCCCTATACGCGTCGGACCGCACGCGTCGCGGAGGAGCCGCTCGAAACTCGACCATTCGTTTCGCGTGACCAAGCCTCATCGTACCATGGATGTCACATCGATGCCAGAAAAAAAGCACATATCCTTTAGGAGCCCGATCGAACTCACCGTAGTATACGGTCGATGGAAGAGCACACGTATCCGGTCGATCGTCCCGAGCGTACGGCGCCTCCGGGGACCGCGCGCGTTGTCGTGCGGCCCAGAGTGACGCGGCAGACGATCCTCGGCATCGGCTTTGAGATCCAGAGTGACTCGATCGCATCGGGCAACAACGGACTGTCCGACGATACGACGTCGGTGCCGCACGACCTCGCGCCCACCGAACGCGATCGACTCTCCGATCAGATGCTCCGCGGGTTCCGCTACTGCCGGATCGCGGGGGGGCTCTACTGGCGCGGTGTAGGCCCCGACGGCCGGACGCTCGCGCCGCGCTGGCCGGAACAGCTGTCTGAGATCCGGGAGCTGCTGGCACGCGCGCGCGTCGAAGGGGTCTCGCTGGAGAACTGGTCGCCCCCGGCGTACTGGAAGGCGAATCGTCGGCTCCACGGGTTTCCTCACGGTGGCCCGAAGGATCCGGAGAACCGGCTGCGCTGCTTCGGATCGCACTGGAACGACGACGCGGAGTACCGCGGAGACACCGGGCGCTTCCTGTCCGACTTCGCGCGCGCGAACGTCGCCGACATCGCGACGCTCGAAGCTGCGGGCATTCCCGTGGCGATGTGGGCCCTCAACAACGAGCCGAACGTGAACACGCCGTACTCGTCGTGCTACTACGAGCCCGACCAGTATGCCCACGCCCTGGCCGCGGTCGCACCAAAGGTCCGGGAGGCGTACCCCGACGTGTCGATCATCGGCGACTGCGCCGATCACACGGCCGACTATCTCCGTCGGTTCGAAACGCTCTACCCTGACCTCGCCGACCTGATCGACTTCACCGTCCTCCACACGATCGGGTATCGCTCCGACACGGTCGCGCCAATGGTCAGCGCGGTGAGAGAGAAACTCGGGCACGACCGCCCGGTCTTTCAGAACGAGTACGAGTACCTGACGGGCCCCGCGTCGGCGGACCGGTGTCTGAACACCGTGAACAACATCATGAACTGGTTTCAGCTCGCCGGGGCGCCGA
>SKVA01000046.1 GCA_007129695.1 Spirochaetaceae bacterium
GCGTCAACGGTTCGTGTGGCAGGGGCCACTGCGTGGTCACCTTCCAGACGTTGCCGGGCGCGTCGGGGTTCGTGAAGTCGCCCATCAGGAAGTAGTAGATGACCGACTTCACCGACGCCCAGTCGACGACGCCGTTGAGGAGGCCAAACTGCGGCACGTCGGGCCAGAAGATGTCGGAGTCGCAGTAGTCGGGAGGCAGACGCGACGGACGCGGATGCGGTCCGTGCGAGCCGGCGCCGATGACCAGCACCGATCGACCGGTTGCTCTCCACGCGACCCAGTCCTCGATGCTGCCCTGCACGAAGATGTCGAACCAACCGGCGATGTCGGTCCGGAACATATCGACCCCGTCGTCGGGACCGAGCGTCGGAAGGAGCGTCAGCCGGTCGTGGTCGGGAGGCGTACCGGGACTCCACGGTTCGTTCTGCTCGCGACGAGAGCGTCGGTCGGGAGCGACTCCACCGCGCAGTCGATAGACTCCGGCGTTGGTCGACGTGATGTGCGTGATCGTGGCGGTCAGGTGCTTTGGCTTGTGCGGGATAGCCGGCAGCGTCGCCATACCCCCGGCCGAGTAGCCGAAGATCGCGGTCTTGCCGTTGCACCACGGCTGGAGCGCGACCCACTCGATCAGGTCGAGCGTGTCGGCTGCGACGTCGCGCGCGGCGAGCGGGTTGACCACGCGTGCGCCGTGCGCTCCGACCGACAGCGCCTCGCCTTCGGGAACCAGGTCCTGCGAGACGCACGCGAATCCGCGCGCCAGGTACCAGTGCGCGCCGTCCATCTGCGCGCGCCGCCTGTGCCCTCGGCATATCATCACGGGAAACGGACCCTCACCGGCGGGAACGTAGACCTGGAGCGACAGATCGACCCCGTCGCGCATCCGGAGCACTTCCTTCCAGTGGCTCACGTTCTCCGGGAGCCACTCCAGATCCTCCGCGCCGGGGGTCAGCGGCATCACGCGCTTCGCGTGCCAGCGCACCGCCTCCTCGGCGGTGATTACGCCGTCACCATTTGCATCTGCTTGCGGGAACTGCTCGAGCAGCCGTCGCAGCCAGCGCTCGTCCTTGTAGAGGTCGACGTAGAGCGCGTCCAGATCGACGTCACCGGGCATCCACCCGTTGATCTTCATCAGTTGGTCGCGTGCCCAGGAACCGTAGTACTCCATGGCTACACCATGTCCGGGTTGCCGGGACCGTAGTGCTTGAGCATCACGATCGGGTCGGTCGCGGAGTGGTTCGTGATCTTCACGCCGTCGCGGGCCGCGGACTCGCTCACGAAGTACTCGTCGTACGTGAGCTGCCCGAACCGGATGAGCGCGGGTGTCTCGACCGGCCAGTCGCCCATTGTGCCGTGCCCCTGCATCATGATCATGCCGTACGCGGCCGAGTCACGAATGGTCACGGTACGGCCGGGAAGCACGGTGAGTTCCTGCGCGCTGAACGCGTCGGAGAGGTAGCAGATCCACATCGCGCGGTAGCCGTCGGCCTCCATCTGTTCGACCGGTGCGACAGGCTTCGGTTCCATGTAGTGATCGCGTCCGAAGTTGGGGTTTGCGTTGAGGTCCCAGTCGATCACGTCCATGAGGTGGTCGATATTCCCGACTTTGTCGGCGGGCGTGTCCTTCCACAGCAGTTCCTCGGGGACGACCTGCCGATTCATGATCACGCTCTGGTACATCGCAAACACGTCGGACGCGCGCTGCGGCTCGTACGTGCAGAGGCTTCCCGGCGCGTGCAGCAACCCGGGTGGCACGTTCCAGCCGGTGCCGGGCTCGAGCCGGTACGCTTTCGAGTGCATCGTAATCCGGTTGTCGCCCTTGGAGAACCCTTCAAGGCACGCTCGGATCTGCTCCTTGGTTGTGCCGGGCTCGAGACCGAAGTAGGTGTGAGGGAAGTCTCCGCCGTGGTTGTTGAGTTGCGGCGGGAAGTAGTACGCCTCGGGCTTTCCGCGCTGCCCGACGAGCACGGCGTGGTGGTCGCGATGATGGATGTGGAACGGCAACGGCTGCTGATTGTCGAAGAACTTCGAGTAGATCGGCCAGCTCTTCCATTCGCTCCAGATCCGATCTCCAACGAGCGCACCCTTGAGCTCGTCGACCGCGTCGCGCAGCAGAAACACGTGCTGCGTGCTCCCGTCCTCGAACACGACGTGGCTGTGCCCTTCGTCCTTGCTCGTCAGCGGTCCGTTCGCCGCGGGCGTCGTCGACGCGAACCAGCGCTCGTCTATACCGCCGCGCTCGCCTCCGAGCGCGTAGTAGTCGTCCGGATGGAGCTTGATCCTCCTGCCGGGGATGCAGAACGATCTCGGTACCCAGGTCGGCGTCAGCCGCAGGATGCCCTTGCCCTGCTCGAATGCGTTGTTGATGGAATTGCTCATTCTCTCTCCCTTTGCAGGCAGCATTGTCCGCTTGTGTGCTATTCAGGCGTCGTCACAAGCGACGCGTTCCATTCGGACAGCTCGAGCACCGGATCCGAGATCCGGGTCAGCTCGGCAGTCAGCAGACGGTCCAGGTCGGCGACGGTCTCGGCGTACCCGGGGTCGTCGATCAGGTTCGTGAGCTGGTAGGGATCGGACTCGAGGTCGTACAGATGCGACTGATCACGAACCAGAAAGCGCGAGTACATCCAGCGCGTGGTCACGTACGATCGAAACGTCTCCCACGGGCGCGGGGTGCCGAAGAAGCTCTGATCGTACTGGAGCAACACCGAATCGCGTAGTGCGTCAGTCTCTCCGCGGGCTACCGGGCTCATGTCGATTCCCTCAACGTACTCAGGAACGGCGATACCGGCGAGTCCGAGCGTGGTTGGCATGATGTCGAGCCCGCAGATCAGCGCATCGCTGGTGACCCCGCTCGGGACGGTCCCGGGATACCGGACGATGAGCGGGATGGTGCTCGATTCGAGTTCGGGGCGGGTCTTGTCGACCCGTCCGTGGCTCCCCATGAAATCTCCGTGATCAGAGAAGTAGCAGACGATAGTATTGGACGCCTGTCCGGTCTTGTCCAGCGCGTCCAGCAGGCGTCCGACGTTCTCATCCAGGTTCTCGATCTGGGCGTAGTAGGCCCGAAGCGTGGAGACGCGTTGGTCCACGTCGGGTCGGTCGACGGGGACGTTCGGTCGCAGCCTGATATCGCGATCGCGAACCCGGGCCATGTTGCACTCGGGTGCGGTGTACGGCGGGTGCGGCGGTTCGATCGACAGCACGTGGAACCACGGCGCGTCCGGCTCGCGCCGCGCGAGCCACTCGATCGACAGATCGACCATCGCATCGGTCTGATACCCGTTCAGACGCTCGATCGGCATCGGCAGGTTCCCGGTCGAGTACTCGGTACCCCACGGCCGATTCGAGTTCTCCCATCCCAACCAGTCGTCCCAACCGGGGCGGAAGTACGGAGACACGAAGTGACTCGGGCAGTCGCCACCGCTCAGGTGCCACTTCCCGTAGTGAGCGGTGTGGTAGCCCGCGTCGCGCAGCTCCTGCGGGAGAACCCGGTGCTCGGGAAGCAACGGCACGAAGAGCGAGTTCACGCCGTGCGACGTGATTCGCTTGCCGGTGTAGAGGCTCGCGCGGAACGGCGCGCAGATCGGCGTGTTGGAGTATGCGTTCGAGAACCGTATCCCGTCGGCGGCGAGCCGATCCAGGTTCGGGGTGGAAACGTTCGGGTCGCCGGCACACCCGAGAGCCTGCCCCCGGTGCTGATCAGAGAAGATCCACAGTATGTTGGGCCTGTCGACTCTCATCGGGTATCCAGCTCCGGCTACCGCCTGCTGCCCCCCCGAAAGTAACCGGCCACGAGAATGCTCTGCATGAACTCGAGTTCGGGCACGGTGACGTGCGCGTACCCGTCGCGGTTGGTCGCGGCGAGGGGTTCGTGCGACGGCTCGAGCAGCGGCGTGGCGGGCAAGCTCGCGCCGCCGGGTGCGGGTGCGCCAGCCGTGGGTGCGCCGCCGCCGCCGCCGGGCAGACGGATCGACACGCTAATGTCACGGATCACCGGCATGTACTCGGTGACCGGGTACCAGTTGCCGATCAGGAGCTCGCGGCCGCTGTGGTTGACCAGGTGGACGATCAGGTCGTCGCCCTTGCGCATCGTCGTCATCTCTACCTGCGCTCCGGTCGACACCTTCACGATCGGCGTCGGCTGGATCCGGTCGAGGAGGCTCCACATCAGCCGCTGCGCGTGCGGATTCGGCCTGCGCCAGTACTCGCCGAAGATCGGAAGCGCGCAGTAGATGACCGTACCCTTGCCGACGCGTCGCTCGGTTGCCGCGGCGTACCCCTCGTACGCGTGCGCGGGCGCGCGGCCGTGACCGAACTTGGCACCCTTGTGCCCGGCGCGTAGCGGCGCGATCTGCTGCACGATCTCCACCGCACCGCCGACCGGCTTCGCCAGAGCGCAGCGACC
>SKVA01000487.1 GCA_007129695.1 Spirochaetaceae bacterium
AGCCGAAGATGCTTCCGCCGAATGGCAGCAGCGCTGTGTTCGCGAACGTGTCAGCAAGGCGTTCGGCGAAGGACTGAGCGATCGACGCGTCGGGGGCCGACCGGTCCGGGTCGCCGGCGCGCTCGAGTCGCAGGTATGTGTGACCGGTCTGGACCTCCCAGCTCGACGTCGGTGGCTCATCGGCCGCGAACGCGCTCCCGGTCGGTCGGGCCCCGACCAGAGTTGCGAACGGCCACTCCGATCGGTCGGTACCGTCGATGTCGAGTGTTCCCGTCCGGCCGGTCAGTACGACGCTTCCGCCCGCCTCCACGAACGCCACGACGCGTTCGCATTGCTCGTCGCTGAGCACGGCGACGTCCGGCAGGACTACGGCGCGCAACTGCCCCGGCGATGTCGGCACGTCGCTCGCATGCAGTGGCGTGAACGGGATCCTGGCGCGGGTCAGCGCGGCCGTGAACCCGCGCCACGGAAGCGCGCACCGCGTGTCGCGTTGGTCGCGTCCGTAGAAGTCGACGTTTTCGTGGCTCCAGACGATTCCGATCTCGGCGAGCGTCTGGCGCCCGTAGAGCCACCGGTCGTGCTCGGCGTGCCAGCCAAACAGATCCACCGACGTCTCGAACTGTCTTCGGTCCTCCTGATCGGCTCCGACGTGATGCCACCACGGCGATATACCGCCGGCGACTCCGGACCTCATCCACGTCCGGACCTCTTCCGGGGGCATCGATGCGCGACGAAACGCCTGCCCTCCGCGAACGTAGTGAGCCATGCTTTCGGGGATCGTGGTGTCGTCGCCCGACACGCCGTGGAGCAGCATCCCGTTCACGGCGTTCTGCTCGAACCCGTTCAGCGCGTCGCGCGACTGATGATCGCACATCACGATCTTCGACACGCGGCCGATCTCTCGGAGATCCGCGAAGTTGACGTGCGACCCGAACGGGTTCGCGTTCACCATACCGAGCCAGAGACAGTCGTCGCCGCCCACATCGCGGCATACACCGTTGAACCGGTGCCAGTTGTCCATCCGGCACGAGTAGCTCCACGTGACCCACGCACGGTAGTCCGGTGCGTCCCAGTCGACGCGCGCGGGGAGGTCCAGGCCCGTTGCGGCGCGGAAGCGTTCGCGGCAGTGCGCGCAGTGACAGATGGTCGATGCGCCGGCCCCGGTCCAGCTGTTGTCGGTGAACCCGTCAGGGCGATACCGTTCGATGATCTCCCTGAGGATCCGGGGAATGTGCTCGTGGTAGTACGGCGAGTTCACGCACGCGACGTACCGTCCCTGCGTCACCACCGGCTCGCCGTCGGACTTGGTCACGAACCAGTCGGGGTGGGCGTCGTAGAACTCCGGCAGCGCCCGATTGCAGTCCATACGCGCGAGTACCGCGAGGCCGGCTCCGCGTGCGTCGGCGACGATCTCTCCGAATAGATCCCGGCTGCCAAGCCGTTCCGCGCGGTAGTGGAGCTCCACCGACGACGGGTAGTACGCGACGATCCCGCCGGCGTTGACGATGACCCCGTCGATCGCGGTGCGCCGCCAGTGATCGATCCAGAACGACCTGTCGTACCGTTCGGGATCAATCTCCGTCAGATTCGTCTGTCCCCACCGCTTCGCCATTCGATACCATGGATCGTGCATGTCACATCGTAGCACGCGACCCTACTCTTAGAAAGGGCCGGAGTTGACGGTGAGGTCGGCCGGAGCTAAGGTGATGGCCCGAACAGGAGGAGCCGATGAACACCGCAGAGCCGTCGATCGTTGACGCATACGCCCACGTTGGGTTCCCGCGCTACGGTACAGCCGACGAACTGATCGCGATCTGGAAACAGTGGGGCATCACGAAGGGCAACATCGCGCTGCCGCCCGGGATGCCCGACTTCGACGCGCTTGCGGCGGCTCGCGACGCGCTCGGCAGGAACGTACGACTGTTCGGCATCCCGTACGGTGAGACCCCTGCGGCGCGGCTGTCGCTCGCCGAGCTTCAGATCAGGTTCGGGATCGCCGGTATGAGGCTTATGACCGCGGAGATCGCCGACAACCCCGGCGTCCTCGACGCGCTCGGAGAGGCGGGGCTCTGTCTCATGGCGATCAACGTCTACGACCGCGCCGACGTGACGCGGTCGATGATCGACTGGCTCGAGCGGTACCCGGCCGGGGTTGTCGCCTCACCGCACTTCCTTCGACGCACCGGGATCGACGGGCGCGCCGTTGGTGATGCGCCAGACGCCGGCGACCCGTCGCGAGCCGTCGCGGACCCCGGCGCGTTTCGCGATCTGCTTCGACACCCGCGGATGCACGCGATCTTCTCGCGCCACGGCGGGTGCTCCGCAGAGCGGTTCCCGCACCTCGACCTCCGTCCGTGGGTCGACGACGTTCTGTCGTTGCTCGGTTGGGAGCGGGTGATGTGGGGCAGCGAGATCCCGGTGATCTACCATCGCGACGAGCAGGTCTATGGGGTAATGGGGTGGTTGCGAGCGCTCGGCGTGGAGATGTCGGAGTCCGAAGAGGCGGCGTACCTGGGCGGTAACGCTCGACGCGTCTTCTTCGCGGAGTCGGGCGAGCGAACTGGCGCGCCATTCGCCGAAGCGCCGGTAGACTTCCCGGCGTGGGTGCGCGACGGACTTCGGTCGTTCATCGATGCGAACGATCCGGTGCCGGTGATCAGGTCGGGCCCGCTCGAGCTCCCGCTCGATCTGCACGGTCGGCTGATGAGCGCGTACCTGATCGCACAGCGAGCGAACCCCGCGCTCACGTTCCAGTCGTGGATCGTCGAACAGCTTCGGCGTGGAACGGCGAAGTGACCGAAGGAGGACAACGATGACATACGGCGAGCCGGGCGCGTTCAGGCCTGCGGACGATCTTTGGACGCGGCTTTCGCTGAACTACACCAGACTTGAGCAGGAGAAGTACTGGCCGCAGAACGTCTATCAGCGCGAGCGACAGGAACAGAAGTGGCCCGGCGACATCGAGGGCCGAACGCTCCTGTCGTGGGTTCTGCTCGGACAGGCGACCGGCCGATCGCCGCGGTACCTCGAACCGATGCTCGACCGCTGGAACGACGAGGTCAACGCCGCAGGTTACTTCGGACGCGACTACGGCGACGATATCAGCGAGCAGCAACTCTCCGGGCACGGTTGGATGCTTCGGGCGCTCGCGGAGCTCGAGCGTTATCACCCGAATGCCCGCGCCGAAGAGCGCGCGAACCCCATCATCGAGAAGCTCTTCCTGCCGACGCACGGTCAGTATGCGTCGTATCCGATCGATCCTGCGGGTCGGGAGGCGGCCGGGGAGTATTCGGGCTCGCATCTGAAGCGCGTCGGTCGGTGGGTTCTCTCCACCGATGTCGGGTGTTTCGCGATCGGCCTGTCGGGGCTCGTCGACGCGTGGGTGCAGTTCGGGACCGATCCTCGGTACCGCGCGCTCATCGATGAGATGCTCGAACGCTTCCTTGCGATCGATCTGGTCGCTATACGCGCGCAGACTCACGCGACGCTGACCGGTTGCCGCGCGATCCTGAAGCTCTCCGACACGCTCGGTGACCCAGCGCTCGTCGCCGAGGCCGAGGCTCGGTTTCGCCTCTACACCGATACCGCGCTCACCGAGACTCACTCGAACTACAACTGGTTCGGCCGTCCGCAATGGACCGAGCCGTGCGCCGTCGTCGACTCCGTGATGGTCGCGATGGAGCTCTACCGGAAGACGGGAACGCCCGACTACGTCGAGTTCGCACAGCTCGCGTACTTCAACGCGCTCGGCCACGGTCAACGCTCGAACGGCGGGTTCGGGTGCGACAACTGCGTCGGTGGCGATGGGGAGGTCGACCTCTTCTTCAAGACCCCTGAGTCACACTGGTGCTGCACGATGCGCGGCAGCGAGGGGCTCGCTCGTGTCGCCCAGTACCAGGTGGTCCACGACGATACAGGAGTCATCCTTCCGTTCGGGCTTCCCGGCGAGTACCGGTCGCACGAAGAGCATCTCGTGATTGCCTCCGGCTATCCACGGAGCGCCGACTGGACCATCGAGAATCGAGGAGGCGACCCGCTCGACGTGAGGCTGTTCGTTCCGCGCTGGGTCGAGCTGGAATCGGTATCGCCAGGCGCGGCGGTCTCACCGCGTGAATCGACGACCGCAGATGTCGATGGTCTGGGGGCCGATCGGCTCCTCTCGCTGACCGTGCCGCCGGCAGGCACTGTGTCGGTAAAGGGCTCGCTCATCGAGTCGACGCGCCCCGTCCTCGGCGCGACGGTCGCGCGCGACGGCGGGCTCTCCGCTCGCGTCTTGCTCTGCCGAGGCCCGCTCTACCTCGCCGACTACCCGGACGGGCCGGCGCCGATCTGCGACGACTACCTGCGCAACGACATGCGCATTGACGGTTCGCGCAAGCGCTTCCTGGTTCCTTCGTAG
>SKVA01000199.1 GCA_007129695.1 Spirochaetaceae bacterium
CCCTGTATTAGTATTCTTGAATAGTATCAGGAGGACATATGGAATATCGCAATCTGGGCCGTTCCGGCCTCAAGGTCAGTGCGCTCTCGTTCGGCGCGTGGGTCACGTTTGACACGCAGCTGCAGGTGGACGAGGCGAAGAAGTGCATGGTCGCCGCGTACGACGCGGGGGTGAACTTCTTCGACAACGCCGAAGGGTACGCGAACGGCAAGGCCGAGATCATCATGGGCGAGGTGCTGAAGCAGAACAAGTGGCGGCGCGACAGCTTCATCGTGAGCTCGAAGGTCTTCTTCGGTTTCCTGCCCGAAAAGTCGCCGACGCAGAAGGGCCTCAGCCGCAAGCACGTGTTCGAGGCGTGCGACCAGGCTCTGGAGCGGATGCAGCTCGACTACCTTGACCTCTACTTCTGCCACCGGCCCGACCCGGAGACGCCGATCGAAGAGACGGTCTGGGCGATGCACAGCCTCATCATGCGCGGGAAGGTTCTCTACTGGGGTACCAGCGAATGGAGCGCTCAAGCGATCACGCAGGCGCACCAGGTCGCGCGGCAGTACAACCTGATCCCGCCGCTGATGGAGCAGCCGCAGTACAACATGCTCGTCCGCGACCGGTTTGAGAAGGAGTACGCGCCGCTGTTCCGCGAGTACGGTCTGGGGACGACGATCTGGTCGCCGCTCGCGTCGGGTCTTCTGACCGGCAAGTACAACGACGGCGTTCCCGCCGATTCGCGGCTCGCGCTGCCGGGCTACGAGTGGCTCAAGGACGGTATCCTGGGCAAGGGTGCCGATGCGAAGCTCGCGAAGGTGCGAAAGCTCGGAGATATTGCGAAGGAGCTCGGCGTACCGATGGCGCAGATGGCGCTCGCGTGGACGCTCAAGAACCCGAACGTCAGCACCGTGATCACCGGCGCGTCGAAGGTGAGCCAGGTGGAGAGCAACATGAAGGCGCTCGACGTCGTGCCCAAGCTCACCGACGACGTGATGGCACGGATCGAGGCGGTCCTGACCGCCGACGCGTAGAGAGACCGGGGGAGCCGTGCCGATGCATCTTCGCCTGCGCCGCCCGAAGTACCAGCGGAACGTCCGCGTGCTCCTGGCGTTCGCGCTCGTGATCCCATCGGCCGGTCTCTTTCAGGTGTCGGGTACGAACCCCGTGACCATCGCGGTCGCGGGGCTCACGATTGCCGCGATCGCTCTGGTGATTTGGGACGCGTACCGCCAGGTCGTCGTGATCACGCGCTACGGCATCGGTGTCGCCGGCACGATCGGCTCGCCGACCGAATGGTTGACGTGGGGCGAAATCGTCCGGGTCGAGCTCGACGAGCCTGTCGTGTCTATCACCACGCGCGATCAGCGCCTCTACCAGCTCCAGCTCGACGCCCGCGTCGCCCGGCTCCTGAGCCGGATGGTCGAACGCCACCTGTCGCGTCCCGTCGTACGGCGCCGGTGACCGCGTCGCGTCCTACTGGATCGTGTACTCCGTTCCGAAAAGCTCGAACCCGGCGCGACGGGCTACCGCCTGCGATGCAAGATTCGTCCACGAGGTGCTGTAGAGCGGTATCTTCCCGCTCGCCAGCAGGGCGGCCGACCAACCGCGTACCGCGTTGACCGCGTGACCCTGCCTCCGGTGTGCCGGCGCGGTTTCGACACCCGCCTCGTCGGCCCGATCGCCGATCCTGACGCTCGTACACACCGCGACCGCGCGCGCTCCCGACAGCGAAACATAAAAGGGATGTCTGAACTCCAGATCGGGAATCCAGTCGTCCAACGTGCCGCGCAGGAGCGTGGCGTGTGATGAGCCGATCTCTACCGCCGTCGACGCGGTCGCGCTTCGATCGCTCAGCCGGTAGGTTGGGCCGGACCGGGCGACGGTCGGCTCCGCCGACTCCGAGAGCAGTCGTTCGTACGTCGATTGGTTGAGAGGTGGAACGCGAGGATCGTCGACAATCGGCTCGCTGCGGCAGAGCCGCGTGAACTCATCCGCCAGTTCATCGGGGAAGCGTAGACCGAACCGCCAGATCACTCCTTCGGTCGTGCGTCCGAGCCAGAATCTGGGCGCAGCACCGCCGTCGTGCTCATTGATCCGCGACAGGCGCCCACGATCGTCGTGAACGTAGCAGGTGTGAACATGCAGCTGCATCAGCTCTACGTGTGAGACCGCTGCGGTACCGATCTGGCTTGTCGTTTTCATCTATTCCCGCCAAATAGAGGGCGCGTGCCGTGGCGCGTCAAAAGTCGATGTCGTTCAGGATCTTCATGATTTCCATCCGGTGCGTAGTACCGAGTTTCGCGTAGATGTTGCTCACGTAGTTTCGCGCGGTCGGTTCGGCTACATTGAGGTGCTCGGCGATCTGTCGGTTGTCGAGTGCCTGCGCGATGAGGTGAAGCACTTCGCGTTCGCGACCGGTCAGGGTGCGTATTCCTTCGACGATGCGTGCCGACTCGGCGTCTTCAGCGCGATCCGTATGGAGCAGCTTCCGCGCGACCATCGGGTCGATCTGGATGATCCCGTCCTTCACCGCCCGTAGGGAGTTGATCAGCTCGATCGGCGGGCGGTTTTTGAGAAGGTATCCGATCGCGCCGTGTCTCATCGCGGCCTTTACGTACTCGTCATCGTCGAACGTCGTGAACATTACGATTCGTGTGTTGGGCAGTCGCCGCGAGATGACCTCCGCCGCGTCGACGCCGTTCATGACCGGCATCCGGACGTCCATCAGAACGATGTCGGGCCGAGTGGACTCGGCGAGCGAGATCGCTTCACGGCCATTCGCTGCGAGCCCGACTACCTTCATATCTGAGGCGCGCGCCTCGAGCACGAACTTGAGGCCTTCTACAAAGACGCGCTGATCGTCAACGAGCAGAACTCGAATCACCGTCGCTCTCCTTACTTTCCTGCCAGTCCTGTCCGAACGGAACCGCCGCGATCACGGTGAAGCCGCCGGTCGAACCCGTCCACCGGACCGTTCCTCCGTAACGGGCGACTCGCTCGCTCATTCCCTTGAGTCCGATCCCTGCGACCGTGTCGTCCGACCCTATACCGTCGTCCGATACCCTCACGTGCAGTTCGTCAGCTACCACCGACAGTACCAGATCGATCGTGGAGGCCTTTCCGTGCCTGAACGCGTTGATCAGCCCCTCCTGGATCAGATGGTAGACCGCGACGTCCAGTCCGTGCGGCAGACGAGCAGGGACGTTCGAGAAGTTTGTCACGACGCGTATTCCGGTCGCGAGCGAGAATGTGGAGACCAGCCGCTGGATAGACGCGAGTCCGTACGGCGCGTTCTCCTGGCGAAAGCGCAACGAGTAGAGCGTGTCGCGGACCCGTTGCAGTCCCTCCTCTGCGTTTTCACGGGCGACGTTCAGCATCCTCGACACGCCGAGCGGGTTCAGCCGGACCATATCGGTCGCGGCTTCCATCAGCATGATGTTGTTCGTGAGCGTGTACCCGACTACATCGTGGATGTCGCGCGTGATACGCTTGCGCTCGGCTTCGGCCGACTCCGACTCGACCCGGATCACCGTGTCCTGGTACTCCTGATTCAGCCGGGTCAGTTGGCCGATGCTGATGTCGAGCCGACGGTGTCGCTCCTGCACGGTTACGAGATCCTCCCGGTACCGTGCCGCCGCGCAGACCGCAATCGCT
Organism: Spirochaetaceae bacterium; assembly: GCA_007129695.1. Taxonomy (GTDB): domain Bacteria; phylum Spirochaetota; class Spirochaetia; order DSM-27196; family SLST01; genus SLST01. The sequence goes on from SKVA01000199.1 coordinate 3,643, forward strand.
GCCACCCCCATCGCAACAAGCGCCCCGACCTGTTCGACCGCTCCGCCGATCGTACCACCGCCGACACCGACGGCGTACCGGGTCGCGGTGACCGCGGCGAGCGCGAGCACAACCACCGTTGCGATCAGGTTGACCGGGTGCCGCTCAAAGAACGCGATCGCGAGCAGCAGGCCCAATCCCAACAGCCCCCAGAGAGCGGGGCGCTCTACCAGCAACGACTGCAGCGCGAGGAACACACCTCCGTGGACCGTGAGCGCGACCCGCGTCGTTCGCCGCGATCGGGCGACCGACTCGATCACCGAAGCACCCGCGGCCAACCCCAAGAAGATCCACAGGAAGTCGCGTTCGGAAAAGTGGAGGTGCGCGGCGGCGTCGCCAAGCGTCGCGGCGAGCACAACCAGCGTGTGCGCCGCGAGCGAATAGGTGAGTGTCAGGATCGCAGGGAGCGGCATTGCGGGTCTCGTCCGTCGATTGTCGCGCGCCGTTCGCCGCCCGTCAACCTATGGGCGTAACGACGACAACGGATCGAGCAGCTTCGCGCCGGGACTCGGTAGCCCGAAGTCGGGAATCTCGAGCAACTCACCGCCTCGTCGCGAGGACTCGTTCGCGACCATGCCCGGTGCATTGAGGCGCGCGGCGAACCAGACATTGTTCGGCGGCAGCCGGTCGGTCGTGATCGACTCGACGAAGTCCTGAACCAGAAACTGGTGCGACCCGCAGTGACCGTTCGGCAGACCGACGAACTCACCCGGGAG
>SKVA01000169.1 GCA_007129695.1 Spirochaetaceae bacterium
AGGATGGTATCCTTCATCTCTATGATCGTGATCGAGACTTCGTCCGCATCGATGTGGTACTTGGGGCACAGCTGGTCGCGCCGCTCGGCGAGTTCGCCGGCGAGTTCGACACCGGTGAATCCGGCCCCCGCGATCACGAAGTGGAGGAGCCGCCGTCGAACAGCCTCTTCGGGCTCCTTCGCCGCGTCGCGGAACCGCTCCTCTACGTGCGTCCGGATCCGGATCGAGTCCTCGAGCGACCAGAGCGTGAAGCTGTTCTCCTGCACGCCGTCGATCCCGAAAAACTCGGGTGCTCCGCCGGTACCGATCACGCAGTAGTCGTACTCGTACTGCCCGGTCGCCGACTTCATCACGTTGGTGTCGAAGTCGATCCCGGTGATCTCGTCGCTGACGATTTTCACGTTCGACCCGGCGAAGATCTTGCGGAAGCTGACCTGCACGGCTTCGGGTTCGGTCCGCGACCCGGCAATCTCGTGCAGTTCGGTCATCAGCGTGTGATACGGATTGCGGTCGATCAGCGTGATCTCGATTCCTTCATCCCGCTTGAACTGCTTGTAAAGCTTCTTCGCGGCTTCGACACCACCGTAGCCGCCACCGAGGACGACGATTCGTTTCTTGTCGGACATGACCACTCCTTGGCTGGTACCTGCAATAGGTATGTGATCAGAATGGTACCTTAATTATCAATACGTGTAAATGTTACGGGGAAACTTTGGCGGCGTGACAACGCCGGGGGAATCCGCTACGATGCGGGTACCGATGGCCGACCGCAAGCGCGTCCGCACGAAAGACCACTTTGCCGAAGAACGACGGCACAAGATCCTGGAACTCTTGCGCGAAGAGGGCAGCGCGCGAGTGGTTGCGCTCAGCGACACGTTTGGCGTCAGCGAGCCGACGATCCGCGCAGATCTGGAGAAGCTCGAGCGGCAGGGCCACATCGTCCGCGAACACGGCGGAGCATTCCTGCGGTCGGTCGCGCAGCAGGTTCGCTCGCTGTCGCTGCAGCACATGGAGAACCTGGACCGGAAGATGAAGATCGGCGCGCGCGCGGCGGCCGAGATCCAGAACGGCGATCGCATCATCCTCGACTCCGGATCGACCGCCACCGAGGTCGCGCGCCGGCTTCACGACCTGCACGATCTGACAGTGATCACAAACGCGCTGAACATCGCGCTGATAGTCGGCGCCGAGTACTCGTTCGAGCTGATGGTCACCGGGGGCGAGTTCAAGGCCCCGACGCTGTCGCTGACCGGCGACAAGGCCGCCGGATTCCTGCACGACCTCCACGTTGACCGGCTCTTCCTGGCGACCGGCGGGATATCGGAAGGCTTCGATCTGACGTACCCGGGCTTCTCCGATCTGCCGGTCAAGCGCGCAATGGTCGACGCCGCGCGAATCGTCTACGTCGTCGCCGATTCGACGAAGTTCGGCAACGCAGCGTTCGCGTCGCTCGGATCGATTTCGTGCGCCGACTACCTGGTCACCGATTCGGGGATCACGCGCGACGCGCGCGAGCGCCTGGCCGAACTCGGCGTTGAGGTGCTGATCGCGGAATAGCGTCGGCGGACGGCGACCCTTCGCGTGCCGGTTCCTCTTCGCATATTTTCGTTTTCTTTCCATTTCTTGACATTTCTCGGCGGCCGTGGGAAACTATGCCATGAGTACCGGGGAGAGCACATGATGACAACCGAAGACCTCAAGCGAGTCGCGATCGACTCCCGGAAAGCGCTCCTCACGATGATTCATCGCGCCGGCGGCGGACACACGGGGGGATCGCTCTCGTCGCTCGATATCCTGGTCGCGCTCTACTGCCGCGTGATGCGCTACCGGCCCGACGAGCCAGATCACCCCGACCGCGACCGCTTCGTCCTCAGCAAGGGACACAGCGTTGAGGGGTACTACAGCGTGCTCGCGCGCGTGGGGCTGCTGCCGGAGTGGGAGCTCGATACGTACGGCTCGTTCGCAACCCGTCTCTACGGTCACCCGACGATGAGCGTCCCGGGCGTCGAAGCGCCGACCGGCGCGCTCGGGCACGGGTTGTCGATCGGCGTCGGCATGGCACTGGCAGGGGTGATCGATCGCGCGTCGTACCGGGTCTACGTGCTGATGGGCGACGGCGAGCAGGCCGAAGGAAGCGTCTGGGAGGCCGCGATGTCTGCGTCGCACTACCGGCTCCACAATCTCACGGCGATCATCGATTACAACAAGCTTCAGATCAGCGGCGACGTCGACTCGGTCATGACGATCTCGTCGCTGCGCGACCGCTGGACCGCGTTCGGATGGGACGTCGTCGAGATCGACGGGAACGACATGGACCAGATCGTGCCGGCGCTCGACGAACGACGGAGCGCTGGCCTGCCTCCAAAACTCGTGATCGCGCACACTCGCAAGGGCCGCGGGGTATCGTTCATGGAGAGCAATCCGATCTGGCACCATCGCGTGCCGACCGACGCTGAACTCGCGACGGCGATAGACGAGCTCGACGCCGCTCGCGCGACCACAGGCTCGCCGCAGCGCCACGAGGAGCGTGTCGGATGAGCGGTGCATCGGGAAAGTCGTGCCGTCACGCGTTCACCGCGGCGCTGCTCGACGCCGCGCGGGCTGACCGGAGGATCCTTGCGGTGACGTCGGACGCGAAGGGTTCGGTCACGCTCGGAGAGTTCGAGAAACAGCTTCCGAGGCAATTCATCGAGACCGGCATCGCGGAGCAGAACGCGGTCGGGATCGCGGCCGGCCTGGCGCGATCGGGCAAGCGTGTGTTCGTGTGCGGACCGGCGTGCTTCTATTCGGCGCGCGCGTTCGAGCAGGTGAAGAACGACGTCGCGTACGCGGGCGCCGACGTGAAGATCGTCGGTGTCAGCGGCGGCGTGAGCTACGGCGCGCTCGGCAGCACGCACCACTCGCTCCACGACATCGCGGCGTACCGGGCGATTCCGGGGCTTGCGGTGATTCTCCCGTCCGACCGTCATCAGACGCGGCAGGCGACCGCGTTTCTGGCCGGCTACGACCGCCCGGCGTACGTGCGGCTCGGACGCGCACCGGTGCCCGACGTGTACGAAGAAGGAAGCGACTGCTTCACGTTCGGACGCGCGAACACGATCCGCGACGGCGGGGACTGCGCGATCATCGCGACCGGCGAAGCGGTCTTTCACGCGGTCGCGGCGGCCGACCGGCTGAGCACGCGCGGGATCCGTGCGACGGTGATGGACATTCCGTGCATCAAGCCGCTCGACGGCGACGCGATCCTGGACGCGGCGCGCAGGACCGGCGCGGTGATCACGGTGGAAGAGCACAGCGTTCACGGGGGCCTGGGCGCCGCGGTCGCCGAGCTCGTGTCGCAGCACTGCCCGACGCGAATGCGGATCATCGGGTTCCCCGACGAGTACGCACCGGCGGGCAGCTCTGCCGAGCTCTTCGCGCACTACGGGCTGACCGGCGAGCGGATCGCCGAACAAGCGTCCGGGCTGCTTGAGGATGCACACGACCGCGGGGTCAAACGATGAGCCGGAGACTGATCCTTGCGATCGACCAGAGTACGTCGGCAACCAAGGCTCTCCTGTTCGATGAGGAAGGTCGCCCGGCTCACCGCGTCACAATCGAGCACCGGCAGTACTATCCGACGCCCGGCTGGGTCGAGCACGACCCGATGGAGATCCTGGCAAACACGCGATCCGCGACGGCGCGGGTCGTCGCGGAGGGCCGCAGGAGCGGTGATGAGGTGGTAGCGGTCGCGATCACGAACCAGCGCGAAACGGTTCTGGCGTGGGACGTGGACACGGGCAACCCGGTCGGACACGCGATCGTCTGGCAGGACGAGCGCGGCACGCAGCTGTGCGACGCGATGCGCAGTGCCGGCCTGGAGCCGGAGATCCGCCGCCGCACCGGTCTGATACTAGACTCCTACTTTTCGGCGAGCAAGGTCGCGTGGATGCTGGAGCACGATCAGGAGGCCGCGCGGCTTTCGCGCGCGGGACGCCTGGCTGTAGGAACGATCGACTCGTGGCTGATCTGGAATCTCACCGGTCGATCCGTCTTCGCGACCGACGCGACGAACGCGTGCCGGACGCTGCTGTTCAACGTGCACTCGCTCATCTGGGACATCGAACTCCTGCGGATGTTCGGCCTGGCCGAAGGCGATGATCCGCGGATCCGCCTCCCGGAGATCCGCGCGTCGTCGGGTGAGTTCGGTTCGGTCCGGATCGACGGGATCGACGGCGAGCTTCCGCTCATCGGCGTGTGCGGCGACTCGCACGCAGCGCTGTTCGGACAGGGCGCGTTCGACGCCGGCGAGTGCAAGACGACGTTCGGCACCGGAAGCTCGTTGATGCTGAATATCGGGCGGAAGCCCCTCGATCCGCCTCCGGGAGTCGTGCTGTCGATCGGCTGGAGCGCGG
>SKVA01000278.1 GCA_007129695.1 Spirochaetaceae bacterium
CGCTTCCCGTTCTCATCGCGCAGCGCGTACTCGGGATGGACCTGAAGCAGCTCGCTCTTGCCGGCGGCAACGAACGGCGCGATCCACAGCCCTGGAGAGAATCCGGCGGCGCGGATCTCGTCGGAGAGCCTGCGCATCGCTCCGTCGAAGTGGGGCTGCAGTTTCAGCCAGTCGCCCACCGCGCGCTGATACCCGTCGTCGATCTGGACGAAGTCGATCTTCGCACCGTGGTCGTCGCGCGCGCGCTTCAGCGCGTCGATGTTGTCCCGGATGATCTGCGGGGTGATCTTCGTGTAGTAGTAGTACCAGCTGCACCACCCCTGGACGTTGCGCTCGGGCAGCCGCGGAGAGGCGGTATCGGCGATCTCCTTGAAGTAGCGGTGGAGCAACTGGTGCGTCGCGCCGCGCTCGATGAGGATGCCGCTGAGTTCGATCGACTCGCCCGGCATGATCATTTTTCGGCCGAAATCGTAGGTGAGTTCGAAGTAGCTCTTGCGTTCGGCCTTGCTGTGCAGATTGAGCTGTATGTAGAAGAAGTGATCGAACGGCGGGCACTGACCGATCAGGAACGCGTCGTCGCTCGCGCGGTTGGTGATGACCGTGTACATTTCGCTGCTGAACACGCCGGGCACGTTCGACGGCAGGTTCGCCAGGTTGCTCGACGCAAGGCTGACGAGCTGCAGCCACGGTCGAAGCGGCTTGTCCTTCGGGCGGTAGCTGCGCGCGGTGGACCACCCCTGATAGCCGTTGCGGAAGAAGCAGACGTCGCCGTGGTGGAACCCGGCAACGTAGCTCGAGATGCCCGCTTCTGCCGGGAACAGTAAGCGTGTGATTCGTACCGACTCTTCGGAGGTGTTGGTCAGCTGCAGCGACAGCTTGCTCGCCGTCGATCCGACATCCTTCCACGACCCGTCAAGGCGGACCAGTTCGTTCGCGTACTCGAGCCGCTGTCGCGTGCCGGTCTCCACGCGGTCGAGCGCATGCGTCTGCCGCGTCACGCCCACTTTGAGCTGGAGCACCGGGGCCAGGTCGATCTGGTCCCACGAGACCCGATGCGGGTCGGCGCTGGAAAGAAGGTGAGTATCGGACACCGGCTCCTCCCACCGCGACGCCGGTCACGGCTGGTCATATTGTCGTCGTTTGCTCGGCAGAACACAACCGGATTATCAGTAGGGCCGGCGGTGCGGGCGTGTCCGGCGGCCTACCGCGTCCGGGCCGACCATTGAAGCTCGTCGAGCCGCGCGCGCAGCTTCGCGACCACCTCGGGGTGCTCGCGTGCGACGTTTCGCCGCTGGCCGACGTCGGCCGACAGATCGTAGAGCTGGTCCCAGTGGCTGAAGCCCGTCTCGTTACCCGTGGTGCCGCTGTAGCGCGGCCCGTCCATCGCCGGGAGAAACGCCCACGTGCCGCTACGCAGCAGCGTCTTCGCCTGGACACCCTCGGTCACCAGTTCCTCGCGTCCAGTGTCGGACGTGCCGAACAGCGCGTCGATCGTGTTCAGGCTGTCGACCGCGGCGTTGTCGGGGAGCGTGACGCCGGCGAGCGCCGCGAACGACGCGGTGAAGTCGACCTGGCTGACGAGCGCGTGCGACTCGCCGATTCGCGCGCCGTGAGGATAGCGCACGATGAACGGCAGCCGTGTACCGCCGTCGAACCGGCTGTACTTGCCGCCGCGCAGCGGACCGGCGGGGGTGTGGTCGCCGACGAGTTCGGCGGCGCCGTCCTCGTACCCGTCGTCGAGGACCGGGCCGTTGTCGCTCGAGAACACGACGATCGTGTTGTCGGTGAGGCCGAGCCGGTCGAGCGCGTCCAACATCTGGCCGACGCACCAGTCCATCTCCGCGATCACGTCGCCGCGCGGTCCGAGCGCCGTCGCGCCGACGAAGCGTGGGTGGGGCAGGCGCGGAACGTGCGGCTGGTGGAACGCGTAGTAGAGAAAGAACGGCTCGTCTGCGTGGCGCTCGACGAACTCGACCGCCTTCGACGCGAACACGTCGGCCATCTCTTCGTCGATCCAGAGCGCCGACTTTCCGCCGCGCATGTAACCGATCCGGCTCACGCCGTTGACGATGCTGCAGTCGTGACCGTGCGTGTATCGCATCTTCAGGAGCTCAGGGTTGTCGCGTCCGGTCGGTTCACCGGCGAACGCGCGGTCGTGATCGTACGTGACCTCGATCGGGTCGTCGGGGTCGAGGCCGACGACATCGCGGTTCTCCACGTAGACGCACGGAACGCGATCGTTCGTCGCGCCCATGATGTACGAGTAGTCGAAGCCGATGTCGTTCGGTGTGTTTCGGATCGGCCGGTTCCAGTCGGTCTCACCGTCGCCGATACCCAGGTGCCACTTCCCGACGACGCCGGTCGCGTACCCCGCATCCCGCAGCAGCGACGGGAGCGTCGCGCGCGTCGTGTCGATGATGAGCGGCGCGTCTCCCGGGAGGATCGCGGCGTGCGGGTTGCGCCACGGGTACTCGCCGGTGAGCAGGCTGTAGCGCGACGGGGTGCACGTCGCGGCGGTCGCGTATCCGTTTGTGAATCGAAGGCCGCCGGCGGCGAGCCGGTCAATGTTCGGCGTCGGTATTGCGGTGCCGCCGTAGCAGCCGACGTCGCCGAATACGAGGTCGTCGGCGTACCTGATTACAATGTTGGGTCTCTCAGCGGGCATGGAGTTCTCCGATGGTTTTTCTGGAGTATAGCCGGTTCGCCGCGCGCTGTCGCGCGTGACGCGGTCGATGCCGTCCGCTACAATCAGCGCCATGATTACCGCCGGCAGAATCGACCGAACGGCGCCCGTGCGCGCGACGAGCTTCTGCGCCGCGTTCGGTCTCGCGCTCCTGGCGATCGTGTCGCCGCTGTCCGCATCGACGTTCTACGTGAGCGCGAACGGGAACGACTCGGCCGCCGGGACAAGCGAGGCGACCGCGTGGCGCACGATCGATCGCGTGCAGACGCACGCGTGGACACCGGGTTTTCGTCCGGGCGACCGGATCCTCTTCGAGGGTGGCACGCGCTTCTCCGGAGACCTCTATCTGCAGCTCGACCGGTCGTACGGCAGCCCGGAGCGACCGCTCGTGATCGGGTCGTACGGGGAGGGTAGGGCGACCCTGGTCGCGCCGCATGGGAAGTCGGCGATCCTCGCGTGGGCGCCGCCGGCTGGTCGCTCGCAGCTCGGGCTCGAGATCCGCGATCTCAACGTGGTCGCGGCGTCGGGCGATTCGCACGGTATCATCGTCTGGAACGGCGGGCGGGGCCCGCTCGACCATCTGCGGATCGAACGCGTCGATGTGACCGGCGCCGGCCGCGACGGCGTATCGACCGGTCGCGACTCTCCCGCCCACGGCTTCATCCGCGACGTCGTGATCCGCCACGTTCGCGCGTACGAGAATCCCGGAACCTCCGGCTGGCACGGCCCGTCGGGGAGCGGCATCGTCGTCGGCGGCACGCAGAACGGGCTGGTCGAGTACAGCGTCGCGCACCACAACGGAGCGAACAACACGAACTCGGCGGGTCCTGTCGGCATCTGGACGTGGGACTCGCACCGCGTCGTGATCCAGTTCTCCGAGTCGTTTGAGAACCGGACCCGGGCCGGCGACGGCGGCGGATTCGATATCGACGGCGGCACGACCGAGTGCGTCATCCAGTTCTGCTACTCGCACAACAACGCGGGGCCCGGGTACCTCTTCGCGCAGTTCGACGCCGCCGCCGAGATGTCCGGCAATCACATCCGGTACAACATCAGCGTGAACGACGGCCGCAAGGGCGACACCGGCGCGATCCACGTCTGGGGGCATCGCGGGAACCCCGGGTTCCGTAGCGGGTACGTCTACAACAACGTCGTCGTCATGGACGACGCGCCGAACGGCGTCAACTTCGGCTTCCGCGCTTGGGATCGATTCACCGGGCTCATCGTCGCGAACAACGTCTTCTACCTGCGCGGCGAGCGCGTGCACGCGGTCTCCTCATCGCGCACCGCGGAGTCCGACGCGCTGTTCGTTGGCAACGCGTATCATTGGACGAACGGACCGGCAGTGATCCAGTGGGGCGCGCGCCGGTTCGACGGTGTCGCCGCCTGGGCCCGAGCGACCCGGCAGGAGACGCGTGACGGTCGAGTCGTCGGGATCGAGCGCGACCCGATGCTCGACTCACCCGGAGCGATGCCGACCTTCGGCGATCCCGCGCGGCTACGTGACATGCTACCGACGCTGTCGGCGTACCGGCTGCGCGCGGGCTCCCCGCTCATCGGCGCGGGGATCGATCTGCGTGCGGCCTTCGGAATCGACCCGGGCCCGCGCGATTTCTTCGGTAACGCGCTACCGTCCGGCCGCGCTCCCGACATCGGCGTTCACCAGGTCACCCGCTAACGGTCGAGTACGAAGTCGCTCAC
>SKVA01000103.1 GCA_007129695.1 Spirochaetaceae bacterium
ATCACGATGCACGCGTATACCCGATCGACGATGATCTCCTTCAGCGTCGGGTACCGCGCCTGAAGCCGCGACAGGTGCTGCCGGTACGTCGCGAGCCACTCGGCCTCGCTGTAGGTCGAGTAGCCGTCGGCCCGCTTCTTCGATGTCGGAAAGAGGTGCTTCTGCCACAACGGCGAAAGCCCGGCCGCGTTGTACGCGCGTTCCAGATGGCCCAGGTACTTGATCCACGTCAGGGTCGGCCGTGGAAGCGCGCGCATCCGCGCGACCACGTAGTCGTGCCGCGCGTTGTTGATCCGCTCGCGCTCGGCCAGGTAGCTCCGTTTGACGGTGAGGAAGAGCGGAAAGAATGCGCTGTTCGGCAGCCGGTAGGTTCGGTAGAACGCCGGCAGGTTGTGCGCTTCGATGCGCGCGTTCGAAAGGAGGCCGTAGCAACGGCGGTTCATCCGCAGCCGCTGCAGCTGCTCCGATGCGTGGTAGTGCGCGATCATCGCGTCGAACCCGGGGATGCGCTTCAGACCCTTCGGCTGCTTCGACAGGAGATGGCCGATCGTGTACGTACGCGCGCCCGGTGCTCTGCGGCGTCGTCCTCGGGTTCGCACCGTCCTATATCCAGCCCTTCTTCCGGAAGAACCGGAGCATCACGAGCGCTATCGCGCCCATGCCGGCGAGCGTCACCGGGTACGCCCAACGCCACTCGAGTTCGGGCATGAACGCGAAGTTCATCCCGTAGATGCCGGCGATGAAGGTCAACGGGATGAAGATCGTCGATATGATCGTGAGCACCTTCATGATGTTGTTCATACGGTTACTGATGCTCGACAGGTAGATGTCCATCGTGCCGGCGGCCAGCTCCTGGAACGTCTCGATCAGGTCGATCACGTGGATCACGTGGTCGTAGAGGTCGCGCAGGAAGACCCGTGTGTCGTCGGTGATCGCGCGCGCGCCTTCGCGCGACAGCCGGTAGACCATCTCGCGTAGCGGCCACAGCGTCCGCCGGAGCACCAGGAGGTCGCGCTTGAGCGCCTGGATCGCGCGCGGTGAGTCGTTGTGCGGGTCGGAGACGACCGCCTCTTCGAGTGGTTCGATCCGCGCCTCGATCTGCTCCAGGAGGATGAAGTAGTGATCGACGATCGCGTCCATCAGGCAGTACGCCAGATAGTCGGCACCCTTGCGCCGAACCGTGCCCTTCCCCGACCGGAGTCGCTCGCGAACCGCGTCGAACACGTCGCCGGGGCGCTCCTGAAACGTCACGACGAGTCGGTCGGCTACGACGATGCTCACCTGCTCCGACACGATCGCGGCCACCGGTTCGCCGTCGCCGTTCGGTAGCGACCGCAGCATCCTGAGCACGACGTAGAGGTACGAGTCGTAGTCTTCGGCCTTGGGTCGCTGATCGGTGTTCACGATGTCTTCCTGGACGAGCGGGTGCACGCCGAGCGCGGAGCAGATTTGCGTCACCGCCGTGACGTCGTACACGCCGTCGACGTTGATCCATGTGACCGGCGCGGTGCGTTCGATCGCGATGCACGCCGCGGCGTCGGGTGGCGAGTGCTCGATGCAGCTATCGGGGCCGTACTCGAAGACGGTGAACCCCACCGGGGTGAGTGGGCGCTCTCCCACATGAATCGGTGTTCCCGGCGGGAGCCCCGCCTTGCCCCGCCGGGTAGTCACGAATCGTCGTCGCATCGGAACCCCCGCTACGATGCTACTCGAATCCCGGCCGCGCGTCAGCCCCGGAGCGCGGAGGCGCGGTACGCCGCCGGGGTGACGCCCGTGCGTGCGGTGAACTGGCGCGTGAAGAAGAAGACGTCACGGTAGCCGAGTTCAGCCGCGATACGCTTGATCGGAAGGCGTCCGTCCGCGAGCAGGGTACGCGCGGCGGCGATCCGTGCGCGCAGGTGGTACTCGTGCAGCGGGACGCCCGTGGCGGCGCGAAACCGCCGCCGCAGCGACGACAGGGCCATCCCGGCGTCGCGCGCGAGCCGCTCATAGTCCGGAGCGGGAGCGCCGGGCCGGTTCAGCGCGGCCAGGACCGGATCGAGCCACGGCGTCGCGTCGTCGGGCGTCGAACCGCGGATCTCCGCCCCCTCCATCAGAAGCCATTCGAGCAGGTTCGTCGCACGCCGCCGGCCCGCGTCGTCCTTCGCCGATGCATAGCCGATCAGCTCGTCGAACGCCTGTCGGATCCGGGGGACTCGCGGCGTCGGAACCGCGAGCGGTTGCGATAGCAGCCGACCGGGGTCGGGCAGAGCACCGACGCCTGGGCCGGTGAACGCCGCGTAGCGGTGCTCCCACGCGTCGCACCCCGGTGCGCGGTGGAAGCGGATGTACGGCCCCGGCATGCACGGCCACAGATAAGGGCCACGCATCACGATCCGGTCGTCGCCGTACGCGAGTTCGACCTCGCCGCGCTCCATGAACTGGATCGTCGTGTAGTCGAAGCGTTTGGAGACGGTGGCTCGGCAGTGCGGCGTATGCGCGCAGTGGAGGAAGATCAGGTCGGACCGCACGGTCAGATAATGCAAAGATTTGCTCAGGAAGTCTATTGAAGCCGATTGACCCTGATGAGATAATCTGAGCAGGAGACACCGATGGAAGCAGTAGCGAACAGGATCGATCTGGCGGAACAGGAAGTCCGCTTCTACGACAGCGAAGGATACCTGGTCGTTCCGGGCTTCATCGCGACCGACGCCGTCGGGCGGCTCTACGATGAGACGATGGAGGTCATGGAGCAGTGCCTGGGGTTGTCGTCCGACGCGCTCTCCACCGCGTCGGGCAAGGCCGATAAGCTGCGCCAGTGCGGGCAGTACGTCGCCGGTTCGGCGCTCGACGCGCTGATCAACGGACCGGCGACGCTTCACCTTGCATCCCAGCTTCTTCGTGGAGAGGCGCGCGTCTACATGCCGTTCACCGCGGTCAAGGCGGGCAGGGGCGGCGGAACGTTCCACATGCATCAGGACAACAGCTATACGCGCCACGAGCCCGGGGTCGGCTCGCTCAACATCTGGGTCGCGCTGGTCGACATGACCCCGGAGAACGGGTGCCTGGCCGTGGTACCGCGCTCGCATCGCGGCGGACAACTCGAGGCGCACAACGCCGGCGATGGCGACTCGCATCAGGAAGTCGACTTCGATCGCGATCTGGTCTTCCCGGTCCGGATGCGCGCGGGCGACGCGATCGTCTTCAGCCGGTGGACGGTCCACGGATCCGGGGCGAACACCACCGATCTGCCGCGGGTCGCGTACGCGCTCCAGTACCACCGAACCGATGTGACCTACCTTGACAAGTCGACGAACGAGTGGAAACTGCTGGTCGACCACCCTCGATGGGCCACCGCTGCCGTAGACGCGCTGAAACGGGAGAACCGATGATCGATTTCACTCCGTACCTCGACGACCTGGCCGCACGAATTGTTCCCGATGAAGAGGAGCGCGTGCACGCCGCGTGGCGACGCTTCCTGGACGGTTCCGGCGACGCGTCCGATCGTGAACCCTTCGTACCCCCGGCTCGAACGCCGCGCGCGCCTACGGTCGAATGGCCCGTGATTCACATCAACGACGCGCTCGGGGATATAGATCTGATGGTGCTCCATCAGCTGTCGATGGTGTCCGGCGCGATCGCGTCGGGCAGTAACGCGATTCTCAACGTGCGGTCGAACTACGGCGTGTCGATCATGACGAGCCAGCTCGGGTGCGAGGTCGTCATGATGCCGCGCGAGCACGGGAACCTGCCTACGACGCGGGCACTGGCCGGACCCGATCCGATCCGCCGCGCGATAGACTCGGGCATACCCGATCTGCGCGCGGGGCAGGGCGGTGACGTGTTCGACGCCGGCGCTCGCTTCGTCGAGCTGCTGTCGCGTAACGATGTGCTCGACCGCTACATCCTGCTCTACCACCCCGACGCGCAGGGACCGATCGACAACGCGGAGCTCGCGTGGGGGCCCGACGTGTTCCTCGCCTTCTACGATACTCCACAGTTGATGCACGACTTCCTGGACCTGATGACCGAGCACTACATCGCGTTCCTGCGCGCGTGGTTCGCCGACCATCCGCCGCGCGGCGCGTACAGCGCGCACTGGGGGTTGCTGATGCGCGGGCAGGTGATGCTGCGCGACGACAGCCTGATGAACCTGTCGCCGGAGATCTACGATGAGTTCATCTTCGATCGTGAGAGCCGCTGCCTGGCCGAGCTGGGGGGAGGCACGATCCATTACTGCGGTCGCGGGTCGCACGTGATCGACCGGTTTGCGAAGATGCCCGATCTGACCGCGGTCAACCTCTCTCAGCCGCACCTCAACGATATGGAGACGGTCTACCGTTCCACGGTAGATCGTGGTATCGTACTGCTCAATCTTGACTCGGCCGCGGCGGCGTCGGC